>NZ_JBFHFD010000624.1:0-5087 GCF_041583735.1 Novipirellula sp. | reverse complement strand
CACCGTTAGAGGAGTTGGGGGATGAGTGGCAGATCCAAAATCACATGGTCGGTTCCTCGCTGGGCGTTTGTGCCCCAGCTTTGGCAATCGCTACGCCGCTGCATACTGAATCGTCATGCGATGCGGAACATTTGCGTCGGGACCCTCGTTTCCTGCGCCGCGATTGTCGGTGTGCTTAAAATTGCGTTTCCGGCATTGGTGATTCCGAACCTGTGGCATGTGGTTGCCGCGATTCCGATCTTACTGCTAGCGTTGGTTCTTCAATTTGGAATGCTTACCGTGCTTCGTCCGAGCGTCACATTGCGACCTGACCGACTGCAAAAATCACATGGTCAAACGGGGCTGCAGATCAAAGCGGATCAATTCGTTGCAATTCAGTTGTATGTCCATCGCCAGCACCGGATACGGCTGAAGCTGCGCTACCGTCGACGAGATCGCTTGCACACACTCGTGCTTGGTGTGCCGTGTTCGGTTGACTTGGATCAAATGATCGCAATGTTGCCGATCTCGCCCAAGATTCGAGATGCAAGAGCACGCAGGATCTGGGTTGAAAATTGCACGTAACCAGTGCTGGAATGGGAGGGCAAGAGGCAGAGGGAACAGGACGGTCGAGTTGAGGTTGAACAAGAAAAGCAAGGCCACGCGGCTGTGTTCGTTTCCGCCCGGCTTGACCGGGCGGAGCACTGCAAATGGAAGCTACATGCGGATACCTCTGCACCAACGAAGTTGGTGCAGAGGTGGCAGGAAACCGGGGAAAGCCCGCAGCGGAGCTCCGTTTCGGTTTGCGCTTATCAGAAGCGTCCAGTTGTTGCTCCGCCGAGGCAAGCTCGGGCGGAAGGGTGATTCCATGGATGCAAACGTCTTTGCAGCCGCGATGCCGGAACTCCGCTCCGCTGCGTTCCGGCCTACGAGTAGGTGAGTTTCGCTATTGTAGGTCTTGGTATTGGCGGCGAAGGTCGGGGGCCGTCGGGGGCCGCGTTAGCAGGATGTAGCGTGCTCGCTGTTGAGCTCGTTCGGCATCACCGAGCTGCTTGATCGCTCGAATGGATTCGATCTTCGCTTTATGCCAATCGTCGCTGCCGACCGGCAATCCGGCTGCTAGCCGGTCCCACCACTGAATCGATTCACGCCGCGCCTCGTCATTGTCGCTGCTGCCAAACAATGTTGCTGCCGTGCGGATGACCCAACCGGGTGAAGCGGACTCCTTGACCAGGGCTTCGACCGTCGCCTTGGCGTCCTCGATTCGCCCGAGCCAGATCTGTCGCTCGGCATGATCGAGTGAGTTGCCCGAAGGCTCCGGCCAACTTTCGATCTGGTTTGCGATCGTTACCCGTAGCGACGCGTTTTGCCGTCCGTCCTGCATCAAGCGTGCGACGGTGTCGTCCAATATGTCCGCGGGCGGAGCGGGCAGCTCGGTCGCTTGTTTTCCACGCAGACGAAATTGCAACAACGTCTCGCTGTAGGAATCCGTCCCGGCAGAATCCGGAAGATCGTTCAATGCATCGCGATCAAAAAAGTAGGCTGCAAATTCGCGGTAACGCACAACAACGTCCGCTTCGCCAAGCGAAGAGGCAAACGCTTGTTTCATTCGCGTCGTTAGCTCGCTTTGATCGGCGGGATCGCTTTCGCGGAACGCTTGCCGCCAAAGTTCCAATGCGGTTTCATCGTGGTCGAGTCCAAGTTCCGTGGCGACCTCGGCCGCTTCGACGATCCGCTTGTCGGCCGACAGCAATTTGATCAGCCAATTACCCGCTTGCGGTGCGTGCTCGCTGTCGGGCCACATGGTGACCGTGGTTCGCAGCATTGCCTCGATTTCGCTGGCCGCCGGCTTGGTTTTAGTTTTCAGCAGTACGGCTTGCAGGTGCGCTGCAGCCGCCCCGCTGCCGGTTGGTTTTAACTTGGCAACACCCGCTAAAATGTCCGCGGCATTGCCGGGCTGTTTCGCTGCAACAAAGGCTGCCGCCGCTTCGAGCGACCGCTGGATCGCCTGATTCGGGTTCGATTCGGTCATTGCGGCGCTTGCCAATAATTGTGCTGCCCGCAATGGATTGCCATCACGCAAATATTGTCGCCCTTGGGCGGCGATGATCGAGGGATCCATCCGATTGCCCGTGCCATCGGCGGACGCGTCGCCTGATTGGGAACGCAGCGAACCAATGGCGATCGTTTCGGCGCGGCGACGTCCATACGCGCCATGCCGAGTGCCAATCGAATCGATCCAATCACCGACACTGTTCTTGTTCGTGTCATTCCGCGTCAGCAGCGATTCCAAGCGAACCAAGTCCATCTCGATCGACAGCGGTGCCTGCGTAGGTTGCTTGCCATAGAACGCATCAAGTTTTTTGATCGCGTCGGCTTGGTGATTCGAATGGAGGTCGATCTGGATATCGAGTGCACGAACGCGCGAGTCGGAATCAGGCGAGACTTCACGAGCCAATTCGTCAAAGGCCCGCCGAGCTCGCTCAAAATCTTCGCTTCGCAACAACGCGACGACACGCAGTCGCTCGACTTCGTTTCGTGCTTGACATTCGCTCGGCAGTCGTGTCAGCGCTTGATCGGCCGACCGCAGTGCCGCGGTAGCGGCGGCGAGTCGGTCGTCACTGCCATTGGGGAACAGCTCGGTTTCCATCAGCTTGATTTGCACGATCTGTACTTGCGTTTCTTGCTCTAACCGCGTCAAGTCAGCAAGCATCGCCATAACGCTTGGTGACATGCTGGTTTGCGAATTCAAACGCGTCTTTTCCTCGGCAGCCGCTTTGGAAAGCGATTCGGATTTTGCCGCGGCATCGGTCAAACGGCGGAGTGCACGCTCGCCGCGGTCGGTGTCGCCGGGATTGACCATGATCGCCAACAAATCATGTTCGGCAGCAGCCAATTCGACTGCGATCTGTTGTGACTCGAGAAACAGCCTTCGAGAGTGCTCGGGATAGGCGGTGATCAACTCGGTCGTCGGTTGTTGGGCCGCGGTGATGTCTTCGTTCTCAAAATTGTCGATCGTGCGACGCCGAGCCGTTTCGAGCTCGGAGAGCCAAATCGTTTGGCGTGCGTAGAGATCACTGCTAGGCGTCGCCGATTGAAGACCACGGCGAATCAATCGCTCGGCAGTCTCGAATTCTCCTCGACGAATCAGTTCGCGGATCAGATCGGCATCGCGATCGTTCGTCACGCGGGCCACGGGCGTTTGTTCGGCAATCGCGTGCAGTTGCGGCAATGCTAAGGCGAGCATCCACAAACAATGCAGTGCGAAGGGATGCATGATGATCATGACTCGTCGTTGGCGGTAAAGAGAACTCGGTCCGCGCCGGCCGCGCGAGCGGTATCGTAAACCTTGATGGCATCGGCCATCGCAATCGTGGGTTCGGGATCGACAATCACCGGCGGCTGAACACCCAGTTTTAGAATCTCGCGAAGACGATTTTCGAGTTCGTTTGTGTCCGTGACAGGTTGTCCGTTCAGCTGAATCGTATTGCCCGCCGACGTGGCGAGCATGCGGATGACAATCTCGTCAAAAATCTCGACGGGCGGCGTGTCGGTCGATTCGTTGTTCGTGCCGACGCTGGGCGGCTGAGCAATGGCACTGGGAAGATCGAACTCGGGAAGCTCAAAGCTGCTGGTCCAGACAAAAAACACCAACAATAGAAACACGACATCGATCATCGGAGTCATTTCGACTTTCAGCGATCCTTGCAATCGTGATGACGGAATTTTCATCAGCGAGTCGCCTCACGCACCGAGAACGTGACGTCATAGATGCCTGCCAGCGCCGTTTCTCGCAGAATGGGTTCGATGTATTGGTAATGGACCGATCCGTCGGTTCGCAATCGCACTGCGGCGTCGGATCCGCTGCGTGACGCATGATCGCTCAGAATCTGCTTCAATTCGTCGATCGCGACCACGTTACCGCCCACTCGCCACTGAGATTGGTCGTCAACGGTCACGGTCAACGCCGATCGATCGGGGTTTTCGGGCAAGTAGGTGCTGGCGATCGGCAATTCGACAGGCAAATGGATCTCTTGGCGAGCCAGGTGGCTGGACACCAAGAAAAAGATAATCAGCAAAAAGACAACGTCGATCATGGGCGTCATATTGGCGCCGACCGGAGAAGTGTTGTTGGGATTAGGGACTCGCATAAGCGTCAATGTAGCGGACGCGGCTCGAGAAAATAATACGCCCTACCGCGTGGTGGCTCGATTGCGATACGCTACGTCCATGAATAACACGCTGACATTTTTGAAAAACTTCATCCGGCACCCGACCCAGGTGGGGGCGATCGCCCCGAGTAGCGCTGGGTTGGTCAAAACGATGGTCGAGTGGTTCGATTGGGAGTCCGCTCGCAACGTGGTCGAGTTTGGACCGGGGACTGGCGTTTTTACCGAGGGGATTGTCCAGCGGCTGCATCCCGACGCCAAGTTTTTTGCGATTGAACGCTCTGCCGAATTGGTCGCCGCGACGCGAACGCGATGCCCCTCGGTGACGGTGTACGAAGACAGTGTGACGAATGTGGTCGATCTGTGTCGCCGCGAATCGATGCCTCATGTCGACGCGGTGATTTGCGGTTTGCCGTGGGCTTCGTTCTCGGAATCGCTGCAAGGCGAGATCATGGATTCGATGCTGGAGGTGTTGCGACCGGGAGGCCAATTCGCAACGTTTGCTTATTGGCAGGGATTGGCTTTACCGGCAGGGCAACGTTTTTCGTCTCGGCTAAAGAAAACGTTCCCGCAGGTGGGGCGAAGTCCGACGGTATGGCGAAATTTGCCCCCTGCGTTCGTGTATCGATGCACGCGAGCGTGATCGCAATGTCGTTGATCGCGGAGCAATCAACGACATTGTTAACCGACGATTTGGTGGTAGCTCCACAGACAGATTCGCCAGGCGATGTAGATAAGTATTGCGGTATAGATCGTCACGACCACGGCCCAAAACCAACGCTCGGCGTTGGAGAACGCTTTGTTCATCCACAGCAGCGGAATGCCTAACGCCCCCATCACCAAGAACAGCACGGCGAGCACGGCACCACGACTTTGAATTAGTCGATCCGTCGATGATGTTCGCGGAGGATTGGAGGCTAATTTCGCCTCAATCGGTCT
>NZ_JBFHFD010000623.1:0-5099 GCF_041583735.1 Novipirellula sp. | reverse complement strand
TTCGTGTGGCAAGCCACGATCAAATTGGTGACCGAGAGCGGCCAGGAATTTGAAACGGATTCGGCCGAAGACTTCAAAGGTCCCGGCGGAAACGCGGCATCACGACCACTCGATCGACTTGAGCAACTGGCCCAAGTCTTATTGATGAGCAACGAATTTGCGTTCGTGGATTAGACGCACATCACCGCGTTTGTGCTAATTTGGCGTAGCTGAAGTCGTCAACGACTTTGGTTCGATTGACGTATCCCTCCGAAACTCTTGACGAGTTCCGCTACGAGAGATTGCTTCACGACGTCAGCCAAAACGGCTAACCCAAGCAGCCGGCCCTACATCCCGGCAGAATCGGTTGACGCGACAATCTGGTCGATCTCGCTGACGATCTCGGATGGCAAACGCGTCGCGGTGCATGTTTCGCGTATTTGCTCGGGCCGACGTGCTCCGACGAGCGCGGCGGTAACGCCCGGCTGCGACACCGCCCAACCGATCGACAACTCGGCAATGGTACGGTTTGCACGTTCGCCAAGTATCTGCATTTGATCCAATATCCTGTGCGTCCGCTCGCGTGCAGCGCCTTGGAAAATCGGATACCCAGGCCGACTATCGCCTTCGGCGAACACGTGATCGCGTTTGATTTTGCCTGCCAACAAGCCTTTCATTAGCGTCCAAAACACGTAGACCTGGCCGCCATTGCGACTCGCTTCGGGGATCAATTGATCAAGCGAATCACGCTGCAACAGATTTAGCGGACACTCGATCGCATCACAGCGAACCACCGACGCGAACTGTGCCCTTTGTGCCGGCGTCACATTGCTAACCCCGGTGCGTTTGCAGAGCCCTCGTCGCTGGAGTTCCGCGATCGCAGCGGCCGAGGTTTCGATCGCTACGTTGGGATCGGGCGAGTGCAACATCAGCACGTCAAAGCAAGCGATCCCGAGTCGACGCAATGATTCTTCGGCATCGGCGATGAGCGTTTCGGCCGAGCCATCGATGACCCGTTTGCGATCACGTGACCATCGCTGCCCCACCTTTCCAATCACCTCGAAACGGTCGCGATCCTTAGCTAAAAACGGCCGCAAAATCTTATCGCTCTCGCCGTCATAACCGTAGCTGAATGCGGTATCAAACGCGGTCACGCCCAAATCGATGGCGGTGGCGATGGTGGCTTCGGCATCGCTGCGGGTGACGCCCATGGTGGTGACGCCCGCGATGGGCCAGAGACCAAGCACGATCGGTTTTTCGTTATTCATGCTTGTCATTGTGCCGGGCGAATCCGGCGACGAAAAGCGTCAACCAACGAAAAAAGGGGCGTGAAGGAAAAATCCCTCACACCCCAAATTTGACTCTTCTAGCGGACTCCGACGCGGTGTTCCGGACTAAAACGATGAGCCGGAGCCGCTGGGCCAATTTTCAGTTCAACTTAGAGGTTGATTACCACACCTAGGTCGATTCCTTGAACCCAGAGGCTCGAATCATCAAATTTGAACGGTCGTCCACCGAACGGGCCACCTGTGGCATTGGTCGTTCCGTCGAAGATCGGATCAACCACGTCGCCGGCAAGGGCCACATTGTCGAAGTACAGGAACGAGTAGCCAACGCTAAGCGAAACGTTGGGGCGGAATCGGTAGCCGAGCTTGAAGTTCGCTTCAGGAATGAAGGAGAACACATCTCGCTCGTACGTGCCTTGGTTGTCCAACGCCAGAGCTCCACCGGATAGTACAGGTGGGTTGCTGCCGACAGGACCGAACTGGGACGAACCGGCGATGTTCGCGGTTTGGTTCATGTTACCCAAGTGGACCTTGGTCAACGAACGGGCGGTCCAACGACCCCGCGTCACGCTCATTTCGAAACCAACTTGACCACCGTTGAAACGGTTTTCCATTTCGAACGAGTCGTTGAAATTGGTCAGGTTGCCGGTGTTACGGTTCAAGCTGACACTGCTCATTCGCAAGGTGTCGTCGATGCTAAAGTGAGTGTAACCCCCGATCAATTCAACCTTGCTGGTGCGGCTGCCGCCCAGATTGATACGAGCGTAACCTTCGGCACCAAGCAGTTCGAGCGAGCTCTCTGCGGCGATGGCACCGGTGAAGTTTGCACCGTTAAAGTTGTCCGCTGCGATAAGCAATGCGTCCATACCCCCGGTGTTGGTGTTGAAGTAGGGGCGACCGATCGATCGGTCGCTGCCGTCGCCTTCGCCGTAGAACGAATCTTGGTTTTCAGCAAGGATCCAGAAGCGTCCACCGAGGCCGACGTTTTTGGTGAAATACTTGCCGAAGTCGCCGCGGAAACCGCCCGACAATTCGCCATTGATGTCGTCACCAAAGACGGTCGTCGAATCAGGACCGAAGGGGGCATCACCCGGTGCCGCGGTAGAGATCAAGGCAGGCATGTCACGGTCTTGCGTGAACCACAACAAGGCTTCGGTTTGTGCCCATGTGTCGCTTTCGCAACCGAACATCGATCCGAGCCCCATGCGGCGAAGCGCACCACGGCGGCCACAGTCGCCACCACAGCTGCCGCTACAACCGGCATCACATCCGCCGCTGTAACCCATGCCGCAACCGGCTTGACCACAGCTGCCACCGCAACCGCCGTCACAAGCGGCTTGATAACCGCCGTGGCTACGACGATTTCGCAAACGATGCCCATCGAGGAAGGCGACCGGTTGAAGATCGTTGGCAACGGGAGCCGAGTAGGCAGGCTGCGACTCATAGGCAGACGGGGCATCGTAGTGTGCCGTGTCCTCTTCGTAGGCTTGCGACGACTCGTAAGTATTCGCATGAGACGCCGGAGCGACTTCACTTACCTGTTGTTGGTAAGTGCTTTCGTCGGCAAAATAAGCGTCTTCGTCGTAGCCTGGAAGATCACCAACACTCGAAGCACCCTGTTGAGCAAAGCTCACGTTTGAGGCGGACAGCAACAATGCTGTTAGGGCCAGGCCTCTCAAATTCGTTTTCATAGGAAATCTCGTAACAGTCCGGGAACACTGATTGACTGGTATAAGACAATCGACTCGTTTCACCGCTATATGCAGATCGACAGGAACACTAGGCAAAGTCGACTCAAACTACCCAGCTTGGTGGATAAAGCGTGCAAAGTTTCGCTAACATCGCTGGATTACCCGTTAGAATGAATGTTTCACGCGATTCAACGCGATGAAGAGGCACTTACCTCACTTCTGAAACCAAAAAAACTTGCAAAGAAGTCGCTATGTCTGCTCGTAATTCTGGACCGGAGCTGCCAATTTCAGGGTCGGCGTCCCAACCGGATTCACAAGCGGCATTTTTGACAGGCGAAATTGTCGACGAGTTGGACAGCGCCCTCAGCGGCGAAGGGGATGAAATGGAAGGCAAGCAAACGGATCAGGAAATGGACAGCAAACCGACTCACGCGGCATCCGCAGCGGCCCCAACAACGAGCAATGCCCCAGAGCATGCCCCCCCATCTCTGCCGGACGCACCGCCGCAGGGAGACTCGCTGCAAGGAGAATTGCTCGACGCTGTGCCCCCGCACCCGGAGCCCGAACCCGAGCGTAAACCGGCCACCAGTGCACGTCACATCGGCGGCACTCACAAAGCACTGTCGCCCTATTCCAAGCAAGGGCTCAGCCCCCGCATGATGCGGTGGCGCCGCAAATTGGCTCAAATCAATGCACTTGAGCCGATTTTGAAAGCGGAGGATGACCTCTCGCTGCGAAAACGATCGCTTGCACTGCGTTACCGAGCGATGGCGGGAGAAAAGCTTTCGGTGCTGTTGCCCGAAGGCTATGCGTTGGTCCGCGAAGCGGGCCGGCGAGCGTTGTCGATGCGGCATTATGATGTGCAAATTATCGGTGGCATCTCGCTGTACGAAGGCTGTATCGCCGAAATGCAGACCGGAGAAGGTAAAACGTTGACCGCGTCGCTGCCGTTGTACCTGCACTCGTTAACGGGCAAAGGCGCCCACCTGGCCACGGTCAATGATTACTTGGCCAAACGTGACGCCGAGTGGATGCGGCCGCTGTTTGAACTGCTCGGCGTGTCCGTCGGGATCATTCAAACGCAAGACGACCAGAAAGCCCGCCGCGAATCCTATAGTTGTGCGATCACCTACGGAACCGCCAAAGAATTTGGCTTCGATTTCTTGCGAGATCGACTGTTGCTGCGAGCCCAGAACCGTTTGCAAACCGAGATGCTTGGCGATGGAGGCGGCGGATTTTCAGGCGGCGGCGACCAAATCGTGATGCGAGGCATGCATTTCTGTTTGGTCGACGAGGCCGACAGTATTTTGATTGACGAAGCACGGACGCCTCTGATCATCGGCAGTATCGAAGACACCGTTCGCGACCAGATCGTGGAAACCTATCTGTGGGCCGCCGAGAACGCCCCCAGCTTCGAATTGGACGAGCATTTCGAGATCGACGACGACACCAAACAGTACGAATTGACCGCTCGGGGACGGCAAAAAGTCCGCGCCCTTCCCAAAAGCGACCTCGTTCGCACGATGGGACTGGTCGATTTGTACGAGTACATCGAACGCTCGGTGAAAGTCCACCGTGAATTCCTGCTGAACCGCCAATACGTGGTCAAACCGAACGAAAAAGGGATCGACGAAATCGTGATCGTCGACGAGTTCACCGGCCGGCTCGCCGAGGGACGCAAATGGCGTGACGGGATCCATCAAGCGATCGAAGCCAAAGAGAAAATCGAAATCAGCGTGCCCACCGGCCAGGCGGCTCGAATCACCGTCCAGGACCTGTTTCTACGCTACCCACATCTGGCCGGAATGACCGGAACGGCGGCCACCAGCGCCCGCGAATTGCGGCGAATCTATCGCACTCCGGTGATTCCCGTTCCCACCAACCGGCCCCCCAAACGTAAACGGCTCGCCGACCGCGTGTTTGGCACGATGCAAGCCAAATTTGAAGCGGTCGTCAAAGAGGTCCAAGAGGTGCATGCCCAGGGACGTCCGGTGCTGATTGGAACACGATCGATCGACAAGAGCATGATCGTCTCGCGATTGCTAGACGAACTGGGGATCGAACACAAAGTGCTGAACGCGAACAATGTCGAAATGGAAGCCGAGATCGTTTCGGCGGCCGGCGAACGAGGCAAGGTGACCGT
>NZ_JBFHFD010000622.1:0-5117 GCF_041583735.1 Novipirellula sp. | reverse complement strand
AGTCCCGTTTGCGTAATAGTGTAGCAGGAAGTTGCGGTTGTCACGCCTAGGTGTCGGATTACCAGTTCCGATCCTATTTGCCCCCCGATCGAACGCAGCGGTTAGCACGATTATGCCATGTTCCCCTTGATTGGTTTGCAGTCAGGACGCCGCTAAAATGAATTTCGCGGTCGACAAGCTCGATTTGGCAGTTCGTACGATGAGCGTTCTGGGTATCCGTTGAGCTATACTTAAAGAGCCAATTTCCTCCGTCTACGCAAGTTTTGACGTTATCTATGTCGCAACCGACTACCGTTTCGCCGACCCCGCCTCCCGCGGCCAATCGCGATCAAAACGCGTTCCAAGGCGTTGCGAGTTTGATTGAATCGAGGATCCGCGAGGCTCAAAATGCACTCTGGTGGTCCGAATTCATTCGCAGCATTTTACGAATTTTTATCGGCGTTTTCGTCGCCGTGCTGCTCTGGGTCGTGCTTGACCAGTGGATTTACACTCCCGGAATGCTTGCCCGTGTGGCGGGTTTCTTTGTGCTCCTGGGGTGGGTGGTGCATCAAGCGGTCACGCGGGTGTTGCCCGTCATCAAAGGAACGATTCGGCCTGAGTATGCCGCTCGGTCTCTCGAGCGCGATGTTCCCGAGATGCGTCAAGAGTTGACCAGCTACGTGACGCTCCGCGACCAAAGCGACTCGCCTAGTCTGAACGGCAAAGTCATTCGATCCATCGGCGCTCATGCGGCAAGCCGGCTTCGCAGCCACGACGCGCTGCCGGTCGAAGCCACCGGAACGCTTCGCTGGTGGATCGCCGCAGCAAGCTTGATGGCGATCTTTTTCATCTATGCCGCGCTGTCACCGAAAAACAGTTTTCATTCCGCTAGTCGGTTGGTGATGCCCGTCGCATCGATCGAGCCGGCAAAACGAGTCAAGATTCGTGACGTTATCCCTGGCGATGCCGAAGTGCTCGCGGGGCGAACCGTCGAGGTGTCGGCCGCAGTCGAGGGGCTGCGGCAAGACGAGCCGGTGGTGTGCCGCTGGCAACTCAAAGATCGCGAAGCTCAAATCACGTTGGTTCGCGATGCGGATTCCGGTCGCTTTGCCGGAGAGGTCACGCTTGATCATGCCTCGTCCGGCCAAGTGCCTTATCAAATTGTGGCAGGCGATGATGTCGCCGGGCCTTACTATCTGAGCGTCCAAGACGTTCCGGTCGTCGCGGTTCAGTCGATCCGCTACGAGCCGCCGGCTTACACGCAAAAACAGCCTCACACCAGCAGCAGTGCGGCGATCACCGCGCTCGATGGAACGCGAGTCACGGTGACCGCGCGAACGAATCGTCCGATCGAAAAAGCAACGATCCAGTTCAATCCAAAACCGCTCGGCGATTTGGTGCATGCGACAGCGGGCGAGTCGGCGATGAGCATTGATGATTCGGGCACCCTCGTGACCATTACGTTTCCCGTTCGCTATGCTCGCCAACGCTCCGCTGCGGTGCAGTTGGAAAGTTATCGCATCAAGGTCTGGGACAAAATCGGACAAACCAATCCCTCCCCGATTGTTTATCCGATTCGTGTCAATGCCGACTTGTCGCCCGAGGTCACGATCGTGATGCCGCGACAATCGCCCAAGAATATCCCGATCGACGCTCAGCAGATCGTCGAGATTCATGCGGCCGATGCTGATTTTGGTTTGCAGCAAATCGAAATCGAAATTCGTCGTGGAATCGAAGTGCTCGAGCGTGCGACGCTGTGGAGCGACCCGCTCGGCAAGAAAGGAAACCAGATTGCCGAGTACCGTTTTCGGCCTCACGAGCATTTCCTGCGTGTCGGTGATGCGGTTCAAGTCACCGCGATCGCGACCGACAATCGACAAGATGAATCGGATCCGTTGGTCGAACCCAATGCCACAAAAACCGATCCGGTAGAACTTCGCATTACGATGAGCGAACCGGTACCCAACGAACCGGCGGCGGGCGACGGTTTGTCATCACCTGATAACAAACCCGCAGCGGATCCCAACGCCAGCGAGGCTTCAGGCGAAGGAGGGCAGGGCGGTTCCGGTGGTTCGTCGGCCGCGGGCGGTAAAGGTGAATCAGGCAAACAATCCGGCGGTTCGTCCGGTGGCGGCGAAGGTGGCGAGTCGGGGGAACCCCAAGACGGCGACCAAGAAAACCAATCCGGTTCATCCGGCGGCGGTGGAAAACAGTCGAGCGATCGAAATGAAGGCGGTGATGAAAATCCGTCCGAAGGCAGCGGGGCAGGGCAGGGCGGTTCGAGTCAGGGCGATGCGTCGAATTCAAACCCCAGCTCAAAACCCGCAGGCGATTCGATGGAAAATTCCGAGGCGAGTGACTCGGGGAGCGATCCGGCGACGCAGGGCGATGCGGATCCAAATCAAAAACCTTCTGGCGATGAAAGCGGTTCTGAAAACGCAGAAGGTGGCAATCAAGGTGCTGGAAATCAACCGCAAGGTTCGAAGTCCAGCGATCCGCAGAATGCGGGCAAACCGTCCGGCGATTCCAAAAATGGGGCAGGGCAGGGCAGGGCAGATGAAGGCATGATCGATCCTTCGAAACAAGATTCACCCAATCAAAATGCTTCGAATTCGGGCGGCTCGGGCCAGCAGTCCAGCGAGTCTCAAGATGCAGACGCTCAAGATGCAGGCTCGCAAGGGGCGTCGGGCTCACAAGACTCCTCCGCTGGCGGCGGCGAAGCGGGCAAGCCCGAAACGCCCGAGCATGATGGGGAAGCGTTCGAGCGGATTCGCGATTACCTCGACAAAAAGAAACAAGAGCAAGCGGGCCAGGACGCACAAAACAATTCCGCAGCCAAGTCGGAATCTCATTCGGGTCAAGACGGCGAGAATCCATCGGGTTCCAAAACCGAAGGTGCGGGCAAAGAGAATGAATCGAGCAAAGGGAACGGCGCGGGCAAAGAGAGTGAGTCCGGGCAAGGCAACGAATCAAACGAAGGTCAGGATTCTGAAGCGGCATCCAGCGATGCGGGGGCAATGCAATCCGATGCAAACAAGCCAGGCGGAGACGACCGCGGGGCAGGTAAATCAGCAACCGATCCGGCTGGCAGCGAAGCCGCTGGCGATGCTGCGGCTGAGAATCAAGGCGGAGCGGGCGAGTCGAGTGATGCGATGCAAGATGATGCCAAAGCGGCTAAGGGCGACGATGCAGCGGGCCAGTCCGCCGAGAATGCTAGCGAGCAGAGCGGCGAAAAGGGAAGCGACAAAGGGGCCGGCAGCGACTCGATGAACGAACAAGGCAGCGGCGAAAAGGCTGACGGCGAACAGGGCAGCGGCGAACAGGGTGCCAGCAAACAGGACGGTTCCGAGCAGCAGCAGGGTGACGCAGCCAAGGAGAACGCGGGGGAGACCGCAGAAGGGAAGCAGGGGAGTGACGCAAAGCAGGGAAGCGATGGAAAGCAATCTCAGTCAGGTACACCTCAGGATGCTGCGTCCAAAGCCAATCAAGACACGAAGCCGCAAGGCAGCGAGTCGCAATCAGGACAAGCTAACGAATCCGGATCGAACTCCAAATCGTCACCCCAAGCGGGACAGCCTCAGGACGCGTCGAACGATCCTTCGGCTTCGTCGGGCCAGGGCAGTAATGGCGCAGGTTCGGGAGCGGACACTGGCGAAGCGGCTGCCGATTTGCCGCCGACTCCCGACCCGATCGACCTTGATTACGCCAAGAAGTCGACCGACATGGTACTCGATTACCTCGAGGAAACTCGCGATCAACCCGATCAAGAGCTTTTGGAAAAACTGAATTGGAGCGAAGACGACATGCAGCGGTTTGTCGATCGCTGGAAATCGGTTCGCGAACTGGACAACGCCAATCCAAACGACCCGAATGCTAAGAGCGAATTGACCGAAGCGTTAGAAAGTTTGGGGATGCGTCCACCGACGCAAGCCACCAGTCAACGTCGCGAGCAATCCGATGCATTACGAGGACTGCGTGATTCCGGCAACCGAACGCCACCGCCGGCGGCCTACCAAGACGCCTTCGACTCTTTCCGCCGAGCCATCGGCGGAAAGTAGTGGATCTTGCTAAAGATCCTTCAATAATCGTAGGCCCGGTTCCCACCGGCTGGTTTGTGATCGGCTGGTTTGTGATCGGCTGGTGCAACCGGCCCTACTCGAACATCTCGTCCAGCTGCTCGATGTACTGCAGCGCCTCTTCGGGCTCTTCCACCTCGGCTCCGGGGACACGTCCGGCTCGGTCGCAATCGCCTAACAAGCAAAGGTCCTCGAACCACGGGTGAGCGGCCAGACGTTTACGACGTCGCGCCCCGATCGTGCGGTCCTGGATCTTATGCGACTCCATGTGATGCTGGATCAGCCAAGCGGTTCGCTCGCTAATGAAGCCCTCGAGTGCTTCCAGACCGCTGGCGACATGATCGTCGGGATCGATCGCCTTGCCGACATCGTGCAGTAGCGCCGCCAGCAAAAACTCTTCGTCGTACGGCATCACGTCTTTCGCTAGTGCAAAGACCTGCATGCTGTGAAACAACGCGTCGCCCTCGGGGTGGTAACGCGGGCTTTGCCGCACGTTTTCCAGTGGCACTAGCAGCGATAAGAATACATTCGAGCGATCGGGGCATGCATCCATGGTCAACATTTGCTCGGCTTGCCCGTTCGCATCGACGTCATGTTCGATCGCGATTACTCGTTCGAGTTCCCCGATCCCGGCGCGTTCGATCGGCTTTCCGGTGATCGAACTACGGAAATTGAATCCCAGTAGCGAAGGATGGTAGACCGTCAGCTCGATTGGGAATTGATCTCGCACATGGATGTGCGTAAATACTCGCTGTTGTCCATCTTTGACAATCCGCTTGCGTTCCAATTCATACTGAATCCCAAGGTCATCCAATTCGACGGTTATCGAATGGGGATTCCCCGCGAAGACATGCAAGTCGATATCCGATCCTTGTCGAATCGCCCCTGTCAGAACGCTGCCAATTAACTTGGGATGAAACTGGCTGAATCGGCGCATCCACCACACGGCGCGGAGACGCATCTCCAGCAGTCGCTCTGCTTGCGTGTCGGCTCCTTCATGCATGCGCGCCAACACCTGGACTTGCTCGCGAACCTCCGCATTGGTGGGCAATTCGCTTGGCT
>NZ_JBFHFD010000621.1:0-5131 GCF_041583735.1 Novipirellula sp. | reverse complement strand
TTGAAAGGGTGGCGTTTGGCGTGGGCAGGACACCAGTTTCTAGAAGTATCCTCGGCGTTTCTTTTCTTCCATGCCGGCGCCGCCTTCGTCTTGATCGATGATGCGGCCTTGTCGCTCACTGGTCGTCGCCAACAACATTTCCTGGATCACTTCGGGCAGCGTTGTCGCTTCGCTTTCAACCGCGCCGGACAGCGGATAACAACCGAGCGTGCGGAAGCGAACCATGCGGGTTTCTTCCTTTTCGCCTTCCAACAGCGGCATGCGGTCGTCGTTTCGCATCAGCAGCACGCCGTTTCGATTGACCACCTTGCGAGGGGCGGACAAGTACAGCGGGACGATCGGGATGTTTTCCAAGTGGATGTATTGCCAAACGTCCAATTCGGTCCAATTACTCATCGGAAAAACACGAATCGATTCGCCCTTGTTCACCCGGCCGTTGTACAGATTCCAAAGCTCGGGGCGTTGGTTCTTGGGGTCCCAGCGATGAGCTTTGTCACGGAAACTGAACACGCGTTCTTTCGCGCGGCTCTTTTCTTCGTCGCGACGGGCACCGCCAAAGGCAGCATCGAAACCGTATTTGTTCAAGGCCGCCTTGAGCGCGTCGGTCTTCATCAATTCCGTGTGCCGCTCGCTGTCTTCCCACGGTTTGATGTCGTGCTTTAGACCCTCTTCGTTGATGTAAACGAGCAGGTCCAAACCGAGCTCTTTTTTCACCAAGTTGTCGCGGAACTCGATCATCTCGCGGAATTTCCACGTCGTGTCGACATGCAACAGCGGAAATGGGATTTTGGCAGGAGCAAACGCTTTTCGTGCCAAATGCAACAGTACCGCCGAGTCTTTGCCGATCGAGTACAGCATGACGGGCTTGTTAAATTCCGAGACCACTTCACGAATAATGTGAATGCTCTCGGCTTCAAGTTGCTTGAGGTGAGTTAGGTTGTAGTCCGACATCGCGCCGAGGAATCGAGTGCAAAAGGGAGAGGGCTGGGCCATTTTTGGCCACGTTCAATGCACGAGTATAGACGTTCGCCGATCTGTGACTAGGTGAACCCGCTGCATGGCTCGGGTGAATCCGCGACGGGCGTGCCGCGACCGAGGCTAGTTGTAGCGAGCACCACGAGGGCCAGCGGGCCAAATCTGCAGAATCACCCCTTCGCTGGCCTCGTCATCGCCCAGCGGGTAAGTCGCGACGCGACGCAGTTGCAGATTCGCGAGCGAGCCCAGATGGCGTGCTTCACCCCGTTCTTCGACCCATTTTGGGCCTTTGATCAAAAGCAGCCGATCGACGCTGGCCCAGTGGGGTTCAATCCAGCGACAGAATTTCGCGATGCTGCCCACCGCACGGCTGACGACGCTCGAAAAACGGAAATCCTCGAGCAAATCTTCGCCGCGGGCAGCGTAAACCGGCACCGGCAAACCCAGTTCTTCGATGATCTCGCCCAACGCGTTGGCACGCTTGGCCACCGATTCGGCCAGCGAAACTTCGATATCCGGTCGCAAAATCGCCAGCGGAATTCCTGGAACGCCGTTGCCACTGCCCAAATCCAAAACCTCCTCGCCCGCCTCTAAAAGCGGAGCCAATTGCAGGCAATCACGCAAATCACGGCTGACGAACAAGTCCCAGGTCGTGTGACGGGTCAAATTCAATTGCTCGTTCCATCGCCACATTGCTTCGGCATAGGCCTGCAGCTTTAGCGCGATCACCTCGTCGATTTCCATCGAATGAGCGTCAAGAGCAGCAGCGAATTCAGGATCCAATGACATCGGCAAATAGCAGCAAAGAGAACTGGTAACAAAGGGAGGCGTTCATCATCATGCATCAAGCCGCGATTGAGAACCAGAGCACCGCAGGATCTTCGTCGATCCATTTTGATATTATTTTGAGCTCGACTGGCTCGGTATTAGAGAGTGTCTGGCTTTGAAAACGACGTTGATGCAGGTATTTTCGAAGCGATCTTCTTCACAACCCGACGCGTCAGCGAGGGAATCTTTATCTTGGCTCGGTCCCTCGCTGACGCGTCGGGTTATGATTTTGCCAAGCCGGACGATCCTTTTTAGCAAGCAAAGTGGACCAACATGCTGACATCGGTCTTTGTCTACGGAACGCTCAAACGGGGTGAATGTCGCGAGTCGCTTTGGCCCTGCAGTCCCGCGTCGATCCAGATCGGTTGGACGCGGGGGACGCTGTTTCATCGCGATGATTATCCGGCAATGCAGGCGGGCGAGGACCGAGTGCTGGGCGAATTCTGGAGCTTCGCAGACGAGCAAATGCCGCAAGTGCTGAGGGTTTTGGACCAGATCGAAGGGACGAATCAGCTTGGTTCTGACGATCTTTACCACCGTGTCCGCGTCGAGGTGTATGCGACCGATGACCAGTCCCTCGGGACCGCATTTGGCTATCATTACGCCACCGATCCGCTCGCTGACGGATTCACCCGCATCGTTCCGGCGGAACCCGACGCATGGATCCAATGGCCGTAATCCGAATTGAGCATGCTGTATTTGACACTCAGTATTTCGCAGCCATGCCTTGCACTGCTTCGGCGACTGCGTCACGAAACTCTTTTGGCTCCAGGACCTCGGCGTCCACGCCCAGCGACAGCACTTTGGGCAGTACTTCACGGGGATGGGCTGCTGGCACGGTCAGGATCGAGGTGCCATCGTCCTGCAATTCCATTCGTTGTTCGGGGTGCCAGGGGTCTTCGCTAACCCACGCGGCAGCTCGCTCGCCCAGTCGGATGTGGACGATCGTCGGCGATTCGCCCGAGAAAATCCCAATACCTCGCCCCAGCCGGTCGGCCAATTCGATGCTGGGGTCGGGCTTAAAATATTCGTCTAGCGCCACCGCATGGCGGAAACGGTCGAGTTTCCAGTTGCGTAACCGCTGGCTCGGCTCTTTGACTTCGGGCGCCGTTGCTATCACGTAGATGCTGCTCTGATAAACCGCCAATCCGTAGGGTTCGATTCGCCGCGTCGAGACCGGTTTGCCGACCGACGCGTACTGGATCTCGACCACTCG
The DNA here is from genome assembly GCF_041583735.1 of Novipirellula sp. Classification (NCBI taxonomy): domain Bacteria; kingdom Pseudomonadati; phylum Planctomycetota; class Planctomycetia; order Pirellulales; family Pirellulaceae; genus Novipirellula; species Novipirellula sp. The sequence continues at coordinate 2,112 of NZ_JBFHFD010000621.1, read as the reverse complement.
GTGCTCGAGGATCGCTCGATTGATCGTTTTTAGCATCCCTTCGTGTTGTTCGTACGTTTTGTTCGGTGAACCAAACACGTACAGCGTTTTCCGGTAGCGGTCATAGTGCTCAAAGACGCCGTCGGGAATCACTTCACGCACTTTATTCCAGAACGTCTCGATCCCCCGCCAATATTGGGTGCCCAGCAGCGGGTACAGCAATTCGCGTCCGATCGACAACGCAATCAGCTCGGTCGCGGAGATCCCAATCTCGTGAACTCCCTTGTTGTTGCGGCCCAGCTTGAAAACCTTGCCACGTTCGAGCGTATCACTTTGGATGTCAAAACCGGCCGCTTGCAACGCCTCGACATCTCGGCGAACCGTTCGCTCGTGCAGCGTTGTCAATCCCAAGTCGCTGACCAGATCATCGCGTAATTCGTCAAGCGTCTTGCCGAAGCGTGACATTTCTAATAATTGAAGCAGCTTGTGTTGGCGAATCAGTTGTTCGTTGCGTGCCATTCAGAAACCCCCTCCACGGGTCGAGAAGTATCGTCAAAAAGCGTCCGGACAATCTCCGATTGTCACCCCCCTGTTTTCGATTGGAATGTGTCGAGCCACGATTGCCAATCCGTCCTAGGGCAATCGGTGCTAGGATCGACGGCCACATCCGTTACGATATCGCAGACGCAAAAAACGCCGTTTTCTCCCTTCCACCGATTGCAAAGTACCCAGGTTCTTTCCAATGAGCGATCTGCCCCGCATCTTTCTTACTCGCGAGTTGCCGCCAGCTAGCATGAAACGGCTGCGAGAATATTCGCAGTTGACGATGAACGACGAGGATCGATCGCTGAGCAAGCAAGAACTGCTCGAGGGTCTGCAAGGCGTCGACGGATTGTTGTGTCAATTGACCGACATCATCGACGACGAGGTGCTTGCGTCGAATCCCAATTTGAAGGTGGTTTCCAATTACGCTGTGGGGTTCAATAACGTGGATGTCGCTGCGGCCACGAAGCGAAAAATTGCGGTCACTAACACCCCCGGCGTGCTCAGCGATTCGACCGCCGATATGGCGTGGGCATTGATGTTCGCAGTGGCCCGCCGCGTCGTCGAAGGCGACCGCTTTGTCCGCGGCGGACATTGGCAAGGTTGGGCTCCGCTGCAATATCTTGGGCTTGATATCAGCGGCAGCACACTTGGACTTGTCGGATTGGGACGCATCGGCCGCGCGATGATCCAAAGGGCCAAAGGATTCGATATGAAGGTGCTGTATTGGAACCGCACGCGAATGGAGTCCGGCGAGGAACGCAAACTTGGTGTCGAGTATGTCGAGCTTGACCAATTACTTGCCCAAAGCGACTTCGTCTCGCTGCACGTTGCCTTGACCGAAGGGACGAAACACTTAATCGACGAGCGACGACTCGGACAAATGAAGCCAACGGCGTACCTGATCAATACCGCTCGGGGCCCGGTGGTCGATGAAAAGGCGCTTCTGCGGGCGCTGCAGACCAACTCGATTGCGGGTGCGGGATTGGACGTGTTTGAAAACGAACCGGAAATTGAACCGGGACTGTTTCAGCTCGACAACGCGGTTCTTGCGCCGCATCTTGGCAGTGCTACAATCGCCACCCGCACCAAGATGGGCGAGTTGGCCGTGGAGAACTGTCTCGCCGGATGCACGGGAAAACGCCCAGCCAACTTGGTCAACCCCGATTACGACCGCAATTGATTCGCGTCCTCTTCAGTCCGAGAGGTTTCTTGTGCGGTCCACGGTTTTGTAGAATCGTCACAAATATTTCTCGGCAGCTTCACGCCCCTCCGTGGAAGGTTCGCCTGCGGGCTATTGGGCTGGATTTCCACTTAGTGGTTGCCTTAGTGCGACTTGGGGTTGCCCTTGTTTTTGCCGCGTTTTTCGCTGCCGGGGGGCTCTTCGGCGGATCCGGACAGCTACACGATTCCTTCATATTTCGTTGACGGAAACCTCATCGCGTTTCTCTATTCTTCCGCCGATTCAGATGACTGTGGTCTGAATTTGAAAAGCGAAAACACGCTGGAAGCGATTGCTCGTTTTCAGTGAAGTCCCTCATAACGGAATCGAAAAACATGCAGTGGAATCCTGCTTCCGCGAAACTTCCC
>NZ_JBFHFD010000620.1:0-5162 GCF_041583735.1 Novipirellula sp. | reverse complement strand
TATTGAAGAATCGATTGTTTAAGCTGCGTTTGTTTCATAACAGAATTGGTTTAGGTGTTTACGATTTGCGAACGGTCTTTGTAGCCGCGGAACGATGCCTGCATGATCTTTTCTTCCGACCACTCGTTTCGATCAAACGTTTCGACCATCCGCCCCGCCGACATCACCGCGATGCGATCGCATGTTTCGAATAATTCTTCCAAATCGCTGCTGACAATCACGATCGCTTTGCCTTGGCTCGCCAACGTTTCGAACAACTGATAGATCCGCTGTCGGGCTCCGGCATCAATCCCGCGAGTCGGCTCGTCAAACAGAAAGACGTCAGCGTCGCGAACCAACCATTTTGCCACGGCAACCTTCTGTTGGTTCCCGCCGCTCAATGTGCCGACGAACTGATCAATCGACTCGCAGCGTGTCGCCATCGAATCACGCATCTGCGTGGCAACTCGGTTTTCTTCGGCCTCGCGAGTTAGTCCGAATCGCGAAAATCGTCGCCACATACTGCTTAGGGTCGTGTTGATGCGAATCGATTGCGACAACAGCAACCCGTCCTGTTTTCGGTCTTCGGTGACCATCGCCAAGCCCGCCGCAACCGCCTCGCTGGGATGCCGGAACCGCCGCGGTGTCGGATCGTCATCAAGAAAAATGTGCCCAGCCGCGGCAACATCGGCACCAAAGATCGCTCGCAACAATTCCGTACGGCCCGATCCCACCAATCCCGTGATCCCAAGTCGCTCGCCTCGCCGCACCGTGAAGCTGACATCGTCAACGATCCCCGACGTCACCGACTCGACTCGCATTGCATCCTGATTCGTCGCATGACAAACGTGGTCACGCTTGGCCGCCACCGCGGTTTCGCCACTCATCAAATCGACCATCGCATCGGTCGTTAGCGATGCAGTCGATTGAGTGCTCACCAGCATCCCATCACGCAGCACCGTAACGCGGTTGCTCAGTCGTGCGACTTCATCCAGCCGGTGGCTGATGTAGATGATTGCAACCCCTTCGTCTCGCAGCCGTGTCAAGTGAGCGAACAATTGCTCGGATTCACTGCCCGAAAGCGCCGCAGTGGGCTCGTCCAGAATCAGCAATTTGCACTGCCGAGCTAAAGCGGCTGCGATCTCGACCATTTGTTGCCGCCCAACCCCCAGCGAACCGACCAACGCGTCGCTTGCCACATCGGCCAATCCAAAGCGATCCAGGATTTGCGCTGCCCTGCGATGTAATTCACGCGAGTCGATCGCGCCAAACCGACGAGGTAACCGAGTCAGTAGCAGATTTTCGGCGACCGATAGCGTCGGAATCAGATTCAATTCCTGTTGCACAATCTCGACGCCAGCGGCTTCGGCGTCTTGCTTGTTCGACGGAGCAAACGAGTGGCCATCGAGTGTCATCTGGCCCTCGGACTTTGGCACAAGCCCGCTAACGATCTTGCATAGCGTGCTCTTTCCGGCGCCGTTGGCTCCCAACAGTGCATGGATTTCGCCCTGACGTACCTCTAGCGATACATCACGCAATACCGTCACGTTGCCATAGCGTTTGGTCAGACCGTCGACTTGCAACAGCGAATTCACAGGCTTTCCTTCGTCACCAAATCGACCGGAGTTTCGACGTCATCGGTTGCTGCCGATTTTTCCGTTACTTGCTTCAGAGCCGCCTCGATGCCGAATACCGCCAACTGATCGCCATGTTGGTCGGCGGTCGCCAAGACTTTGTCTTGTTTGATCGCCTCTTGAATCGCGGTGATATTGTCAAAGCCGACAATCATCACTTCGCCTTCGCGGCCCGCACTTTTCGCCGCTGCGATTGCCCCCAAGGCCATCGAGTCGTTGGCGGCCAGGATCGCCTTGATTTCGGGATGTTCGCTCAGCATCGACGATGCGATCGTGTTCGCTTTACTCATCTCCCATTCGGCCGTTTGGCTGTCGACAATCTCGATTCCGGCGTCTTGCATCGCGGCTTGGAAACCTTTCAAACGCTGCTGGGCATTAAACGAGGTGCGGATGCCTTCCAAGATCGCCACCTTGTCACCCTTGTTCAGTTTGGCGGCCAAGTGATCGCCCACCTTCTTGGCTCCCGCCATGTTGTCGGGGCCAACAAACGGGATCGAGATTTTTTCTTGCGTTAGCACTTCGGCATCCAGTCGGTTGTCGATGTTGATCACGACGACGCCCGCTTGCGATGCACGTCGCAGTGCGGGAACCAAGGCTTTTGAATCTGCCGGAGCGATCACGATCGCATCGACGCCGCTGGCCACCATCTCTTCGACGAGCGAGACTTGGCGGCTGAGATCTCGTTCGTCCTTGATCCCATTGACGACCAAGTCGTAGTCATCGGAGTTCTCGGCTTGATGCGCCGTCGCCCCATCGGCCATCGTCGAGAAAAACTCGTTCGCCAGCGATTTCATGATCAAGGCGACGCGAGGCTTGTCATTGTCCGTGCCCGATGCTTGGCGATCCTCGGGCGTGGTTGACGATGAATTGCAGCCTGCAGACAACAGCAGGGCTAACAGCAAAATGGAATGGCGAACGTTCATGGTTCTCTCTTTAGCGTGTGCGGTAAAAATGGAAGGATGTTTTATCGTGAGCTGTGGGGCCGTAAGACACCGGGTCGTTTGAGCACTCTAAGCAAACGGGGTGAAACAATTTTCCGATAAAGGGTTGTCTGTTTTCGCCGTAGCGGAAGTCGTCAAGACTTTCGTTCGATTGGCGTATGTCCCCCGAAACTCTTGACGAGTTTCGCTACGAAATGCTCACACGCGAGTGATTTTCAATTTTCAAACTTTAAAACTTCAATCGCTCCTCAATCATTGGACGCGTTCCCATGCTCGGTTGGGCGCCATCGCGTGATGCCGCGATCGCGCCCGCAGCACTGGCGAATCGCATCGCTTCGACCAGGTCGTCGGTTTCGGCCCAGCGGACACCCAAGGCGCCTGCGAACGCATCACCCGCCGCGGTGGTGTCGACCACCGTAATTTTGTCGGCGGCAAACTGATGGAAAGTGTTGTTCGTATACAGCACCGATCCACGGTCACCCAAGGTGATCACCGCGTTCTTGCATCCTCGGCGGTGCAGTTCCCGGGCCGCCTCTTTGGCATCGGCAATCGTCTCGACCGGCCGCCCCGTGATCGCAGCCGCCTCGGTTTCGTTGGGGCAAACTAAGTCCACGCATAACAGTTCATCGCTCCAAACCGGCGGGACCGGTGCGGGATCAAGCACGATTCGCACTCCCGCTTGTTTGGCGATCTTGATCGTCGCTAACACGGCGTCCAGCGGAATTTCGAGCTGCAGCAGCACCACGTCGGCCGTCTCGATCGCATCGCGATTGGCATCGACGTCCTCCGGCGTGACGCGTCCATTGGCTCCTTGCACCAACATGATTGCGTTTTGACCGCTCGCTTCGACCGTCACCACGGCCAATCCACTGGGGCAATCCTTCGTTTTCGAAACGCCGTGACAATCGATGTCGTGCGATTGCAGGTTTTGCAGTAGCGTGTTCGCGAAAGCATCGTCGCCGACTCGGCCAATCATTCGCACATTGCTGCCTGAGAGTGCAGCGGCGACCGCTTGGTTGGCTCCTTTGCCGCCACTGATCTCGGACGACGAATGTGCGGTAATCGTTTCTCCGGGACGAGCGAATCGGTCACAGCGAACGACCAGATCCATGTTGATCGATCCGACCACCGTAATCTTCGGAGGACGTTGGATGTTCATTGTTTTGCCTCGCGGATCGAGTCTCGGTTTACCAGGTGTACTTCAATCGAATGCTTTTTGGTTCGCGGACGCTTGCCCGTTCGCAGTTGTTTGCTGATCAATTCCGCAGCGGTCCGCCCCAGAGCCGGCACGTCTTGTGCAACCGTCGTCAGCGGGACGCTCATAAAGTCGGCGAAGGGAATGTCGTCAAACGTCACGATCGACAGGTCCTCGGGAACACGCAGTCCCAATTCCGACATCGCGCGGAGTGCCCCCAGAGCATTTGGGGTGCTGAAGGCAAAAAACGCCGTGATGTTTGGGTGCGTGCTCAGTAGTTGTCGGGCGGACTCGTACCCCGAGTGTTCACTAAAGCTGTCCCCGGCGACCATCGACGAATCCAATTCGATTTCATGTTTCGCCAATCCGTCGCGAAGTCCCTCGATCCGCTGGTCGTTGGGCAGTGTTCCCGGCAGTCCCTGCAAAACGCCGATCGACCGGTGTCCATGATCCAGCAGCAATTCGGTAGCCCGCTGGGCGCCGCAGCGATGATCCGACGTGACTTGCACGAGTTTACTTTTGGCGAAGCCGCGATCGACCAGGACCACCGGCAGTCCCGAGGCATCGATTGCGGCCAGATGATTGTGTTGTCGGCCGACGGGACAGACGACCAAGGCTTCGATTTGTCGGCCCAGTAGTTGTTCGATCAGCTTTTCTTCATTCGCGGTCGTTTCACGGCTATCGGCCACGATCACCGAGTAGCCATCGTGTTCGGCCGCCAGTGTGACTTCGCGAGCGATCGAGGCGAAGAACGGATTCGACAGATCGGGAACGACCACGCCGACGAGTCCCGAGCGTTTCAGTCGCAGCGAACGGGCGACCTGGCTAGGTCGAAAGCCGAGTTTCGCTGCCGTCTTCTTGACGGTTTTTTCGGTCGCCTCACTGATCCGGTACTCACGAGCGCGACCGTTCAGCGAGCGTGAAGCGACTGAAACGCTCACCCCCGCCGCATCCGCCACATCTTGTAGAGTCACCGACATCATGGATCCTGCCGCAAACATCTCTTCAGGGTCGTGAACGAATCCGTAGTGGACAAGGCAACAAGTCCCCGCAAGCAGGTTCTCCGCCGCGACAAATCCCGCAACCCGTCCAATTCTTGCACACCAAGCACAAACGATTGTGCCAAGTTACTCCCCACAGTCGCCCCCGTCAACCGTTGTCTATAGAGCAATCCGCCCCCGTAGCACAGGCTGCCAGACTGTCAACGAGATCGTGCTGACGCTTGCGGTTTATTAGCTCCAGAAATTTGACGGCAAAAAGATGGATGGCAAAAACATCAAAGAATGAGCTGTAGCGAAAGTCACGAAGACTTTCGGGGGGTAGCACAGGCTGCCAGCCTGTCATCGAGCGGGGCTGTTGCTCGAGGGATCTTTAGCAAGATCCACTACGGGGGTGGCGTCATGATCGCGGAGC
>NZ_JBFHFD010000619.1:0-5171 GCF_041583735.1 Novipirellula sp. | reverse complement strand
TTGTTGGAATGCATAGGTCGGCAGGGTGATTCGCTTGCGAGTCTCGCCAGCCCATTGGCTTTTTAGATCGATTGGCAACCCGGTTGCCCACAATCGGGCATAGGTCGACAAAAAGAAGGTGGAATCGTCGATCACTTCCTCGGCGTGTCGCAGCGACGACAACACCGTCCGCTTTGGCGTGATCGCAGGGTGCTGTTTCGCCAACGCGCTCAGGATTTTCCCAGGGCCAACCTCGATGAACGCACTCGACATGTTGCCAGCGACTGTTTCTAGACATTTCGAAAACTGAACCGTGTGGCGAAGTTGTTCGCACCAATAATCGGGCGAGATCGCTTCGGCATTGGTGATCCAAGTGCCGGTTCGATTCGAGACAAATGGAATCTTTGGCGGGCTGAGCTGCACCGTGTCTAGAAAAGCTCGAAATTCAGCCAACACGGGGTCGAGCAGTCGCGAATGCGCGGCGATGCGAATCGGAATTCGTTTGCTCTCGACCTCGCTGGAGTTTATCCTTTCGGCGAATTCGGCGATCGCACAATCGGTCCCCGACACGACGCACATCGAGGGCCCATTGATAACGGCCAAATCCAGCTGCTCGCCCGCGATTTCCGCCACCTGTGATGCAGGCAAAGCAACCGTCATCATGCCACCGGCCGGGACCCGCTCGAGCAGTTGCCCACGCAGCACGACTAACCGCAACGCGTCCTCGAAACCGAGCACTCCGGCGAGACAGGCTGCGGTGTTTTCCCCCATGCTATGGCCGATCAACGCCGACGGATTAATGCCATAAGACATCCACAACTCGGCGATTGCGATTTCCCATAGAAAAATCGCTGGCAATTGGATGCTAGGACGCTCGAACTGCTGCTTCGCATCCGCGCCGGAGAATTGGCTGTTAAAAACCAGCTGCCGGAGGTCGACATCGATCAACGGTGCGAGCGTTTCACATCCCCGGTCGATCCACTTCCGAAAAACAACTTCGCGATCGTACAACCCACGGCCCATTTGAGCATACTGGGCCCCGCCACCAGGAAACATAAACGTAATCGAATCCTGCTTCGCATCCGCTTGGTGAGTGAACAGACGCTTCGCGTCACGGCTGCGGAGCGTGTCGATCACCTCCTGACGATCGCTGCCCACCAAGATTCGCCGATGCTCAAACGCTTCGCGTCCTACATGCAACGTATAAGCGACGTCGGCAAGATCAACCTCACCATTCTGCTCGAGATGCTCCGCAAGTCGCTCGCATTGTTCATCGAGTGAACGAGGGTTGCGAGCCGAAAGCGTGATGATTTGTTCGGGACGTGTTGGCGGTGTCGACTCGATCGGTGAGGAAGCTTGCTCGAGAATCACGTTGGCATTGGTTCCCCCAACGCCCAATGAATTGATCATCGCGCGACGCGGCGAATCAGTTGCACTCCAGGACGCCTGAGCCTGAGAAACACGGAAGGGGCTATTGGCAAAATCAATCGCCGTGTTGGCCGCATTAAAATCGACACTCGGAGGAATCTTGCCGTGATAAATCGCCATCGCCGCGGCAATAAAACTGGCCACACCTGACGCGGTATCGAGATGTCCGATATTGGGTTTGACCGAGCTGATCGCACAGAATTCTCGCCGCTCGGTGGTTTCGCGAAACGCAGCCGTCAGCGCAGCGATTTCGATCGGATCGCCAATCGGAGTGCCTGTCCCGTGAGCCGCGACATAGCCAATGGATTCTGCATCGACTTCGGCGATCGCCAGAGCTTCCGAAGCTGCGGCGGCTTGTTGATCCACACTCGGAGCGAGATAGCCTGCCTTGTTCGCCCCGTCGTTGTTGATTGCCGAGCCTCGGATCACGGCATAGATCCGATCGCCATCTTCGACCGCATCCTCGAGCCGCCGCAGCACCACGGCGGCAGCACCGCTGCCAAACACCGTGCCCATCGCGTTTTGGTCAAACGCTCGGCAATGCCCGTCCGGCGACAACACTTCACCGCTGCGATAGTGATACCCCACACGGTGTGGCAGTTCGATCGTCGATCCGCCCGCGATCGCCAATTCGCATTCACCCGCCAACAGACTTTGGGCAGCGGTATGGATGGCCACCAACGATGTCGAACACGCCGTTTGAATGTTGACACTCGGCCCCGTCAAATTGAAACAATAAGAAACTCGCGTGGTTAAAAAGTCCTTGTCGTTGCCGGTATGGCGAAGCAAAAACATGCCCACCGAATCGCGAATCGCCGAATTGCGTAGCAGGTTGAATATGAAGTAGCTGTTCATGCCACAGCCGGCAAACACGCCGACCGAGCCATCAAAATGACTTGGCGGGTGCGTACTGTCCTCCAGAGCCTCCCAACAACACTGTAAGAATTTGCGATGCTGTGGATCCATAATCGCCGCCTCTTTGGGCGAAAACCCAAAAAATTCGGCATCAAACTGATCCATGTCGTCCAGCGGCGCCCCCGAGCGAACGTAATGAGGATCGTCCAAGTCATTCGGCGTGACACCGGCTTGCAGCAGCTCTTCGCTGCTGTAGTCGCGGATCGAGCGAACTCCGTCTCGCAGATTCTGCCAGAACTCGTCAGCCGAGCTTGCGCCGGGAAAACGCAAACCGATCCCGATTACGGCGATCGCGTTTTCGGGTAACGTCATTTTGACCGCTCCCCACGCCGTTTGCCGAGCAATTCCTTGCGGCGTGACGCTCGTGATTGTCCTGCCGACGTGCGAGGTAACGACGGTGAATCGTCGCCTTGATGTGTGCTGATCGCATCAATGTGCTGCGATAGCGTACGGATCGTGGGAAAACGAAACAGGTCAGTGATCACAATCGACGCACTCAGTTGATCCTTCAGCATCCGGTGGGCTCGCACGGCCAAGAGCGAATGGCCGCCAAGATCAAAAAAATTATCATCCAGTTGAATCGAATCAAGTTGCAAGGTCGCACGCCAAATGGTTTCAAGTTTCTGCTGAGTCGCATCAAGGTTGATTGCCGCAGTGGTCTTGGGTGTCCGCGTGATCCCCTGATCACGATTCCACCCCGGCAAGGCCTTGCGATCAATTTTACCATTTGGCGTCAGCGGAAACTCGTTCAAACAAACCCATCGCGATGGGATCATGTGCGATGGCAACGTTTGGCGAAGTGAGTCTCGTAACTTCGTTTTCACTTCAACGTTTGGCACTTCACCGCCTAGCGTTTCATTCCTTGGCGTTTCATTGCTGAGCACAACGTAGGCGACAAGTTCGACCGATGGGGTCGCGTTCGGATCCGCGACCACAACACATTGACGGACCGCGGGGTTAGAATCGATCGCGTTCTCGATTTCGCCTAATTCAATCCGATGTCCCCGAATTTTCAGCTGAAAATCGGATCGGCCGAGGAACTCGATTTCACCTTCGGCGTTCCAGCGAGCCAAGTCGCCGGTGTTGTACATGCGACCGCCACCCGCACTCGAAAAAGGATCAGGTCGAAACCGGTCGGCGGTCAAATCGTCTTGCCGCAAATAGCCCACCGCAACACCGTCGCCCCCAATCCAAAGATTCCCGGCGACGCCATCGGGCAGCGGTTGCAAAAATTCATCAAGGATATAGATCCGAGTATTGGCAATTGGTTTGCCGATCGAACCGGCAATCTTGACACCAGGTTCGATGATTTTGCAGGTCGACCAGACGGTGGTTTCGGTGGGCCCGTAGACGTTCACCAAACGAGCCGACGCGGCATTCGTGAAGATTTGGTCGGCAAGTTGAGCGGGAAGTGTTTCGCCGCCAAGCATCAGATGAGGAATCGATGTGATTGCGGTTCGCGACGCATCGTCCTCCATCAACATTTGTGCCATCGATGGAGTGCACTGCAAATGGGTTACCGCGTGCTGTCGGACAAGATCGAGAATGGATTGGGTTGCGACCGGGGGCATTGCGATTTCGGTTTGGGCTCGTAACCGCAACGCATCGAGATCTTTCAAATGAGCGTAGGCGACGTCCGCAGGGACTCCGAAGTCGATCAGGCAAGCAATTTCGGTGACGCCGGCGCCGTGCAACTTTCCAACCAGGTCGAGACATTTATCGGGCGTTCCAAACAAGCCGCTCGACTGAAAATAACGCTCAAATGAAAACGCCAACAAGTCGTCCATTTCAGCATCGCTGATCTTATCGAGATCAAAGTCGGCGACTGTCGTTCCATCGGTCCGTTTTTTAAACGCAGCCCAGGTGTGCGAGAATCCTTTTAGCAAACTTGCAGATGTTCGCAGGTATTCGGTCAGCGGTTTACGAACAAGTTCGCGGACTTCGTCATTCGAGTTGCCAACAAAGGTGTGCACCATCACGGTGACTTCGCCGGGCCCCTCGTAGCCGGCTTTGGCTCGGGCGTCGCGATACGCGCCGATTCGGGCGGTCAATTCTTCGCTCGTTTGTCCCAACAAATGCGTCAAGATGTTGGCACCGATCGAACCAGCCATCCGAAACGTGGCCTCGTTACCAGCGGTCGTGACCCATACCGGCAACTCCTTTTGCAGCGGTCGTGGGTACGTTTGGATGGCAACCTCTTTCCCGTCGTGCCCGGCAAATACCACGGTCTCGCCGCGCCACAGCCGACGCACGAGGTCGATGTTATCTAACATCACCGCTTTAGCGTTGACATAGTTTTCGGGAGCAAAAATGAAATCGTTTGGCTGCCATCCCGAGGCGAACGAGATGCCGACACGTCCGCCCGAAATCTGGTCGACCACGGACCATTCCTCGGTGACACGAGCCGGATGATGCAGCGGCAACACGACGCTGCCCGAGCGGATTGCGATGCGGTGGGTGATCGCGGCAACCGCGGCGCTGGTCACCGATGGGTTCGGGTACAAGCCGCCAAAATCGTGGAAATGACGCTCGGGAGTCCAGACCGATGAAAAACCATGCTCATCTGCAAACCGGGCACCATCCATCAACAACTGATACGGTGATTCGCTCTGATTCGCACTGCTGGAAAAATAGAACAGACCAAAGTCAATCGGATTCGCTGCGTGACACAGCTTCGCCGTCGACGCGATTCGCGATGGCGTGTCATGAAGCACGACTTTGAAACCACGTGCCAAGGTCCACAACAGTTCCAACACCGAGATATCAAACGACAAACTGGTGACGGCAAGCCAAGTGCCCGGAGGATCATGCGGAATCAGATCATCCATCCCGGCAAAGAAATTGATCAC
>NZ_JBFHFD010000618.1:0-5172 GCF_041583735.1 Novipirellula sp. | reverse complement strand
CGGTTCTTTCGCTGAGCGAAAGATGACCCGACTTAACGCATGACGCGTCTTATCCTAGAAAACAATTGAGCGATTCAAAATGACGTTCTGCGTGAACGAACAAGCATCGCGGTTAGAACCGAAGCCGCGTCCATCGACTCGCTGCGGGTTTACGCTCGTCGAGATCCTGGTGGTTATTGTGATTCTCGGTGTCATGGGAGGCATGGTAGTGACGGCCGTTAACGGTGTCACCCGCAGCGCCCGACATGCACGAACCAAGATGATCATCTCGGCCGTGGACGGAGTGATCCAAGAGCAATACGACTCGTACAAGTATCGTCCTTTTCCAATCGTACTGCCGAACTTTTCACGCACCACGGGTAGTCCTCCAGTAACCGTAGACTACGAGGTTCTAGCGTACGAGGCAGCGAGGGTTCGCTTGATCATGACTCGCGATTTACAACGCATGGAGTTGCCAGACAAAGTTACGGACGTGTTACAAGGTCCGCTTCCGGCTCCACCCTGGCCACCTGCAACGCTTCCATCCCCATATTCGATGAATGCCCCCGCGTCCATCAAGGCAGTAGCAAATCGTGTTGCGGAATTTTCCAAAGGTCGAGTAAAGCGGCATTTCGATCAGCGTGCAGAATCGATCGTGACGTGGGATGCGACTGGCAAAATCAAGACCTACTACGATCGGTACCGCGTCAACCATTCACAAGGCAAATTTTGGTCACCAACAAATCAGGGCGCTGAATGCTTATACCTGATCATGTCGACATCGTTCGTGGCAGGTTCGCCGGCCATTGATGCGATTCCATCATCAAACATCGGAGATACAGATAACGACGGCATGCTCGAAATTCTCGATGGTTGGGGAACGCCGCTTGAGTTCATTCGTTGGCCTGCGGACTATAACGATCCAACCGGCGGCGTGCAGACCTCAATTCCTGACGAATTTGACCCCTTTCGCTCCGACTTTGGCTACACCGTGGGTACTGAGAAGGCGCCGTACTCGCTACGCCCTTTGATCGTGTCAGCTGGAAGTGATGGTGAATTCGGCATCGAGCCTACTGCGGCAGTCGACTACTCGACGCAAAAATGGCCGTTGTCATGCATGAACACAGAGGCAACGACAACTGTGGGCGACGAAAGTAAAGGAAGATCCGATCCGTATGTATTCCCTGACCCTTATTTAAGACATGAAGGGCTAACCGTACTTCCAGGAGCGATCACCGACAACGATGTGGCCGCCGACAACGTGACCAACTTTGCATTGCAGGAGTCACAATAATGTTTAGCTCATTGAACCAACAATCGATCAAGCGGCGGCCAGCCTTTACGTTGGTCGAATTGCTGGTGGTGTTATTTATCCTGTTGATGCTTGCGACCATCGCATTGCCAACTGTCAAACGTTTGTTGTCGGACCAAAAGGCATCGCGAGCGGCGCGAAACGCAGCGATCTTTATCGACGCCGCTCGCAACCGTGCGATTGCCGAGAATCGATACGTCGGCGTCCGGCTAGAACGGTTGGGAACAGGTTCATTTGGGCAAGCCGCTTCGATCCGGATGAGGCAATTGGTGGGCATCCCGCCTTATACCGGAGACTCTGCCGACGCGGTCGCAAGACTACAGTCATTAAATACTCCGACTCCACCGCCAGTTCTTCCGGCACCACCAAGTATAAACGCGGCGGAATTCGAAGCCAATGATTGTCCATTGTTGGCACTTAGCTCGCGGCTTTTAAATAACTCCGATCCTGACGACGACCACTTGGCTCCCATTCGCCTCGGAGACTTATTAGAGCTCTCTGGGGGACGTTCTGTCCCGATCTTATCGATTGTGGATGATTTTGCGAGTACAGATCCCGATCCACCAACAATTGTGACTGTGCGGTTTAATTTGAATGAACCCAACGCTAACAACAACAATACGTTTCCAGGGAAAGTTCGTGAACCGATTGATAGTTCACAACCGCTCATCTCTGACAAAAGGGAACCCGTCAAGTTTCGAATTCACCGTCGTCCGGTCCCCTCTTCGAGCACCACGTTGTCGCTACCACGTGGGGTAGCCATTGACCTGAATTATTCCGGCATTGGGGTCGCAGGCAACCAATTTTCGCCCGATGTTTCTGGAGGACTAGCCGCCGGTGACGTCGACATCGTTTTCGATCCCAACGGCAGCGTGGTCAGTGTGACGACCGACGTTTCCACCGGCGCAATGGGCTTTCCCGTTGGCAAGATCTATTTGTGTTTAGGAGACAGCGCCGGCGTGATGGCCGCGGGTGATGATCTATTTCAAAACAGCGGCCGCACGGTGGCGAACATTCGCAGTCTCGATTCGATTTGGATTGTGATCAATCCCGCCAGCGGACAAGTGGTTGTCGCACCGTTTGCCACGGCAAGCACGGCGCCGACCGCACCCGCCAATCCTCGTGACGCATCATGGGGGCCCGCGTTAACGCAGGCTCGATCGCTTGCCAACGCATCCGCCACATTGGATTCCGAACCATGATTCAAATGATTAAATACTCTCATCGTTTAGGCGTTACCCTTGTCGAGGTCATCTTCTCGATTGGTGTGATCCTGATTGGACTTTTGGGCTTGTTGTCCATTTTGCCATTGGCTGGTCATCGATCTCAGGATGCGATCAGCCTGAATGTGGGTGCTGCCATGGGCGATTCGGTTGCCAATGAGGTGTTGGCGCGGGGGTTGATTAACGAGAGTAATTTGAAGAGTGTCGATGGAAACGACATCGAGAGAACGTTAACCGGTTCGAGCACGCCGATCATCCCGCCGTTTTGCATCGATCCGATGTTTGCAGCCAATGCACCCGGCTCAGTCACTGGGACAGCCTACGAGAGCGATTTTTTTCCCTTTTACAAAGAATCGCATGACCCGCTGCTTGATCCGTCGGACGCCTCGTCGACAAATTCACCCGGGTTTGCCAATCAACCACGCTTGCTGAGAGTCGGGCTTGAAAATGCGACCAAAACGACCGGTGACACGCCGGCCATCCTGGCGAAGAAGCTCGAGATTGCTCGTACCATTGCCGAGAGCGGCGATGCATTGCAGGAATTTCGCCCTAAAGACCGATCGTTGCCGGCCACGGTAAGCGGTTACCGAGCCACCTCGGATTCGACAGGATCCAACTTTGGCAAAACGCTGTCCACCGGTGAGTTTTCTTGGATCGCAACGATCGACCCGTTTCCAGGAGACGAGAGCGCATTGATGTCGGTGATCATCTTGAGAAACCGAGAACGGGTCAGCGAGTATCAAGATGCTTCCGCTGATGCACCTCGCGAAAATGCCATTGCCGAACGACTCGCATTGGTCGCCAATGTGGTGGGGTTCAGTGGTGGTTCCGGAGGAACGGCCACGTTGATCTCGGCGGGCAACACCGTTTCCGATTTGCGGTCGGGTGATTGGATCATGTTGTCAACGAGCACTGATACAGCCACCCCATTCACTCGGGCTCAATCAGCGGTTCATCGCTGGTATCGTATTGCCGCGGTGACAGCAGAAGCGTCGGTCTTAACGCCGACTGACGATGACGAAATCACCCTTTCCGACGGCACCGTCGTGAACGTTTCTACGACCGGATCGGGGAATCGAACCTCGACCACGGTGTGGGCCAAAACAGTGATTTTGGATGGACCGGACTGGTCCGCCGGAGGGGCGACCTACGCCACGCTAATGGAGAACGTGGTGTCGGTGACTGAACGAACCATTTCCATCTCTGCATTCTAGACTGCGACCAAACCGGCACTTCGATGCCACCGCAAAACTACAACCTTTTCTGAATATCCGCCAATCGGGGCAACATCATGAAACGCAAACCGAACTCAGGCATCATCCTGCTTGTCGTTCTCAGCATGCTGACTTTTTTCAGCCTGTTGGTCGCTGCGTACCTTGTCTTCAGCAACCAATCGCGAGCGACGGCGTTTGCAATCGCCAGCACCAAAACGCGTGCGCCCCAGCCGAACAAGCTGCTCGACGACGCAATGATGCGTTTGCTTGTTGGCACCGGTGATGATTCGTTGTCGTTCTTTGGCGAAGATTTGCTCAGCGATTATTACGGACGAAGCGATGCTCTCGAGTTTCGCGTCATTGCCGGTGGCAGCCAGATCGGCACCAGTGGTTTTGTACGAGTTCGAGTTCAAAGGGAGCCAAGCGCTACGGCGATACGGCAAGTGGATGATCTGTTCGCCGGTCGTGTGATTACATTTGAAGGAGGTCCGCTGGAAAATCAATCTTATCGTATGGTTCGATCGCTCGACGTCACCGCGACGACTCAAGATTTCGTGATTGAACTTACTCCAGAATCACTCAACTCAACTATCCTGTCCTTTATCAGTTCCCCTCCCACCGGTTCAAATTCAGTAAATATCTGGATGAATGGAGCACCAAACAACGCGGCGGGAATCGGTTTCGACAATACCCTTACTGTTCCTGCGATATCGCGAACTGCAACTAAAGACAGGTTCGGTGGAACTGATGTTGGATTCACGCTACCAGTCGCATTGCAACCCAATCATCTTACGGCAGCAGCTGACAAAAGCAGCGATACACTTTCCGCCGGAAGCGATTTCGACGAGGGCTATGATGCTGCTGATTTCAACAACTGGTTTCTCAGCCATCGACACGCCGACGGGACCATCATCCCATCGTTTCATCGACCGTCGGTCATCAATTATATCTTGAATGAAAAGGACGACTGGGATTCCGGCTCGCGTTCGCCCGGCGATTATGCCGATTTAATGGCCAGCATCGCTCGAGCAACCTTTCGTCCACTGCCAATTGCAAATGCGCAATTGGGTAGCAATCCGGCGTTGAACGAATCTTTTACCGGAAGTAACAGTAGCTTTGCGCTTCGTAAGACGCTTCGGATCTCCAACGAGAAACTGGTCGACCAAGTCGCTCGCGCCTTGATTCAAGGCGACTGGGATGTCGATAACGATGCCGATGGCATCAACGACAGCATTTGGGTCAATTTGGGGTTGCCGCTCTTCACTGCACCCGATGGTAAACTGCTGCGTCCCTTGGTGGCACCGATGATCGAGGATCTGTCGGGACGATTGAATGTCAATGCACATCACAATTCGTCGTACACATCGGCAACGATGCTGGGCGTTTCGTCATCGGCCCCGAGGTGGGCGGGCGACTACACAGGGGCCGCGCAAGCTGCGTTTCG
>NZ_JBFHFD010000617.1:0-5179 GCF_041583735.1 Novipirellula sp. | reverse complement strand
TTGTTTTCTAATCTGATATTTATCGATACTTTCCCCTAAGGTGTGTCTTTCGATGGCAATGTTCACGTACGATCCCGATATGCCAAAAAAACTCGCTCCTCCCAAAAGACACGGAACGGCAGAAATCGACTGTGGGGTGCACGGCATGGCCGGCACCGTCCCTAACTGCGGTGTACCAGGGGGGCATTGCATTTTGGCGGTAGGGGCCTAGGATTCTAGATAGAGAGGTGTGGTAGCCAACGACCCCCACGAGACCTTGGTTTCTTCGGCTACGTTTAACACACGCAATCTTCGATCAACCTCTCTTTGCGAGCTGCATGTATCGCAGGTTTTGATTGAAATTTGACTGCCTCCAAAGCAATGGTTCTTTGGATGAGTCGCCAGTGGACTGCCCAACAAAAGGTGGCGGTTGTGTTCGATTTCGTTGCGGAATTAGAGCTTCCCAGTTTCGGGCAAGCGATGGTGGGATTGGGGGTCGTCGCAGTCGTTATCGGCTTGCTGATCATCGCGATCTTTGCCAAGTGGGGCTCGTATTGGGTCCAAGCTTACATGTCGGGTGCCGACATCACAATGAAAAGCTTGATTGTTATGAGTTTCCTACGTGTCGAGCATCGCTTGCTCGTTACGGCGAAAGTCATGGCGCGGCAAGCTGGTTTGTCAATCGATCGCAAAACCGGGATGAGCACGAATCGATTGCAGGCTCACCACTTGGCGGGCGGCGATGTGATGAATGTGGTGCAGGCTCAAATTGCCGCCCATCGCGCGGGAATTGACTTGGATTTTGATCGTGCTGCGGCGATTGACCTCGCTGGCCGCGACGTATTGTTGGCCGTACAAACGAGCGTTTCACCCAAAGTCATTCACTGTCCTCGTAACGAGAGCGGCGGAGCACATACGTTAAGCGCCGTTGCAAAAAACGGGGTGGAGTTGCGAGTCGGTGCGCGTGTGACGGTGCGAACCAATTTGGAACAACTGATCGGCGGTGCAACCGAAGAAACCATTATCGCTCGCGTGGGGCAGGGCATTATTACCGCAATTGGATCTGCGGAATCGCACATGGATGTCTTGGAGATGCCATCAACCATTTCCAAAGGCGCCATCACCAACGGCTTGGACGCAAACACGGCGTTCGCCATCGTTTCCATCGACATCTA
This sequence comes from Novipirellula sp., assembly GCF_041583735.1. NCBI lineage: Bacteria > Pseudomonadati > Planctomycetota > Planctomycetia > Pirellulales > Pirellulaceae > Novipirellula > Novipirellula sp. The sequence goes on along the minus strand of NZ_JBFHFD010000617.1, from coordinate 4,025 downwards.
TGACATTGATGTCGGTGAAAACATCGGCGCTCGTTTGCAAAGCGACCAAGCCGATGCTGACACTCGTATCGCTCGCGCGTTGGCCGAGGGGCGTCGCGCCGAAGCAGTCGCGCTCGAGCAGAAGATGAAAGCCAATGTCAGTCGCAACCGAGCCGCGTTCGTCTTGGCCGAAGCGAAGGTGCCCGCAGCACTCGCGGATGCCTTTCGCGCAGGCCCGCTGCATCGCCTCTCATGCGATCCCTCCTCAACACGACCTCGCAGTACCCCAATACTCTTGGCCGATCACTCTACATCACTTCCTCCAGAAACAAATTGACTCTGATGAATCCTATTACTATTGCCACACCCTGCTACGTGTTGATCTCCGAGAAGGCACGCATCGGCCCGATTTTAAAGGTCGCTAAGACGGGAACATCGTATCAAATCATTTACGGTTTCTCGGACAAAGCACCGTACGACGTCTTTTGTGCAAACAGCCCGCTTCCGCTGACCCCTTATCCGCTGGTCAAAGGTTACTTGCAAAGCCAACTCGAAATGGCGCCCGGCGTCTCGCATCTGGTGGTCGTTGACGCCACCGGGCCGCATGACGCTCAGTTAAATGCGGCGACAATGCAAGCGGTTTTTGATGCCCTAAAAACGCAGAGCCCTCAGGTCACCGCCTCGTTTCGCTTGACACTGAACTCCGATAACCAGTCGTACACCGTAGAGCCGCTTGACGAGCCCGCAGTGCTGTAATCCTAAATGGGATCAGTGATGCCGAAAGTCTTGATGACTTTCGCAACAGAAGTTTGTCTCTCATTGGAACGATTTGTGCACCGCGTGATCGTTTCACGGCTTCAACTTCTCTAACTCTCAGATGGGCATTCTCGTGACGTTTTGTATTGGTATCCAGGTACGTGACGGAATCGTCGCACTGGCAGACACCCGCATTACCCGTGGCAGTGAACAGGTCAATAAACAGAAGCTCGCCGAATTTCAGCACGGGGACGCGTCGCTTTTCACGATGACCAGCGGGCTGCGATCGGTTCGCGACAAGACGCTGATCTATGTCGAAGAAACCTTGCGACAATCTCAAAATTCCGTCGAGCGACTTTACCAATTTGCTAATTTGTTTGGCGAACAACTCCGACGCGTTCGCAATGAAGACGGTCCCTCACTCTCCTCGACCGGGCATACGTTTAACCTGCACGCCATCATTGGCGGCTGCTTACTGGCCGACCAATCGCCGCAATTATTCTACGTTTATCCCGAAGGCAATTGGGTCGAAGCCGCGATGGATTCCCCCTACTTTATGATCGGCCGAACCTATTACGGCAAACCGATTTTGGATCGTTTGTTGAATTATGAAACCTCGTTGCGTTCGGCCGTGGCGTTGGCACTGCTGGCCTTTGACGCCACGCGAACCAGCGTGACGGACGTCGACTATCCGATCGATGTGGCGGTCATTCCAAATCATTCGCGACACCCGCAGTTCCAGCGGTTCACCGAGTCCGATCTGGCTGAAACGACCCTCTGGTGGTCCGAAGTGCTAACCAATTCGTTGGCCTCGATGCCGATGCGATGGGCCGACTCGCTGCTCGGATTGCAAAGCGGTCAGTGATCTGTAACGATTTCGATCTCGTTACAAAAATCCTGCGGAACTGCCATGCGAATCATCTCTCTTCTGCCCAGCGCGACTGAAATTGTCTGCGGCCTGGGGCTTCGCAACCAACTCGTCGGCGTCACGCACGAATGCGATTATCCCGCCGACGTTGCCGAATTGCCGAAAGTCACCCAGACGTTGATCCCCCACGATGCGTCCAGCGGTGAAATCGATTCGTTGGTTCGCGAACGGCTCAAAACCGAAAGGGCTCTCTATTCGCTCGACATGGCGGTGGTGGAACGGTTGCGGCCCGATTTGATTGTCACCCAAGCCCTCTGTGATGTGTGTGCAGTGGCGGAAAGCGAAGTTCAGTCGGCAGCCTGCTCGTTGCCGGGCACGCCGCGTGTGATCAATCTCGAGCCCACCTCGTTCGCTGACGTGATGCAGTGCATTCGCCAAGTCGGTGAGGCGGCGGGATGCCTATCAAGGGCAGAGGCGTTCATCGCTCAATTGCAGCAGCGTGTCGACGCGGTGGCGGCGCGATCCGCGTCGATCAAAACACGACCAAGCGTGATGCTGTTGGAATGGATCGATCCACCGTTTTGCGCAGGCCACTGGAGCCCCGAACTGGTGTCGCTCGCGGGCGGTCGTGAAGCGATCGGAGTTGCCGGCGCGCGTTCGGTCACCACCGCATGGGAACAAATCGTCGCGGCGAATCCCGAGGTGTTGATGATCGCCTGCTGCGGTTTTGACATCGAGCGAACGATGCAAGATGTCCCGATCCTCAAATCGTATCCTGGCTGGGAAACGCTCGCGTGCGTTAAAAACGATCGTGTCTATGCCGTGGACGGATCGGCCTATTTCAGTCGCCCTGGACCTCGATTAGTCGACAGTCTCGAGATCCTTGCAAATGCATTGCATGAAACGGTCCATCCGCTTCCCGGTGGGTTGCCAGCGGCTCAGAAAGTCAGGTAGAGATTTTTGCGAGAACGCGTGGCGTTTTGTTCCGTTGGCGGACGAAACATGCCTTACACATGATGACAGACTAGAAGCCTATTCCACGGTTAACGTTGGACTTGGTCTTCGAGTGCTTGGCGGCATGCGATGGCAGCGTTTTTCCAATCGCCCGCCTTTGCCGTCGCGATCAAGTCGAGAATGACATGATGCGATTCGCCCAGCGTCGTTTGGCTTGCTTCGAGCTCTCGGATTTGATCTTCGATTTTCTGCAACCCTTCGCTACTGCGTTGGTTGCAAACTCGATAGAGTGCAATCGTGACATCGTAGCCTTGTTCGTCAAGCTTGACGGGCGTATGCGACATCCACCATGCGGCGGTGACAATCGCAAGCACGATCAAGGCGGCAAAGGTCACGACTTTGAATCGGGAATCCGACTTCGTGTTCGTAGAATTGCGGACCATTAAAACTTCTCCCAATCGATGACTTCGTGCTCATCCATGCTGGATAGTTCGGCCCATAGATACAAATCAACAAAATTCGTGACAAAGCGAACCGATCCGTCGCCCATGCAAACGTAACCGCCACCGAGATGTTCGGCGAACATTTGCCCGACGTGATAGGTGGGAAAATTGACAGGATGGATGATGGGGCTGCCGGTAATATCGAGCTCGCCACCCGAAGGTCCAGCGTGAACCAACGTCAGCGTCGCAGCGGCATCGGGGCCATTCTCAGGCGACGAAAACCGTGGGTGGGTGAACGCTCCAGGAACAACGCCCACCCAAGTTTTTTCGCTCAGCGCCGAGCTATGTTCGCCAAAGAAAATCGTGTTGGACGTGCCATCCAGCACGTCGCGAAAACGTGTTTTGGAATTACGAAAAAACGGCCCGTCGGCAACGTTGGCAGCATCGCCATTAATCGGAACGATCTTGGTCGTTGACGTATAGATGTTTGTGAACACTTCGCCGGTCGCAGCCGAACCGCATTCCCCCCAACAACTTTCTTGGCCGTGGCTTGCCACATAATGGCTGCGTCCAAGCTTCATTGGCTGTCCCCCAATGAGCAGCGGATTTCCCGCTTGGTCTTTGATTTCAAACGGCTCATCGCCACCGGTCGCGCTCGGACACAAGAACATTGGAATGCTTGTGGAAATCGCTTGCTGATTAAACGATGACCAAATCGGTTGATCATAGCGAAGGCTTTCTGCTAACGCGTTGCCTTCGGCGAACGGCAATAGTCCGGCGGCCCAGCCCCAGCCAGGGCCGGCATCCCACGTGATCGGATCCATCATCACCGACGCTGGAGCCGATCCATCACGCGTTGGATGCGAGACATAGCCAGCAGGAAAACGTTGGTAAGCCGAATGATAGTTTTGCGCCGCTAACCCGACCTGTCGCAAGTTGTTGCTACACGACATCCGACGTGCCGCTTCGCGTGCGGCCTGGACTGCGGGAAGCAGCAATCCGACTAACACTCCGATGATCGCGAT
>NZ_JBFHFD010000616.1:0-5189 GCF_041583735.1 Novipirellula sp. | reverse complement strand
CTCACTCCTCACTCCTCACTCCTCACTCCTCACTCCTCACTCCTCACTCCTCACTCCTCACTCCTCACTCCTCACTCCTCACTCCTCACTCCTTGTCTCCCTGTCTCCCTGTCTTGCCCCCCCCGCTCGTCTGCAAGCCATTTCCAGTCTGCAACGTGCATGCGATGGCTATCCGCCATCAGCGGAAGTTTCGCTGGAAACAGGGCACGACGAATGAACTAGACGCGCTCCACAAAGATGGAGAAACGCGTATAAGATTGGCGAGAAGTAAATTGCAGTTCCGAAGTACCAATTGGCATCAGGTCCGATCCCCCGCTCGATTAGCCGAGAGCATAGAAGGAAGCTACCAATCATTACAGGGAGCAACAGCAATGAACGCACAGTGAAACGCGGAAGACATGTTAGAAGCGTGAGAGCCAAAGAAGCCAGCACAACCGAAACCAGAAATATGTTCAATAATGCAGTTTGGACACAAAAGTTCGATGTATCGGGATCAGCTTGCAGTCCAGTCGGCGGAGCCCAAAGCACCACGGGATCTGGTTTGAGGTACCGAAACGGCCAGCCTATAGGATCCGGGTAATTTTCAAATGTCGCGAAACGTTCAGAATTTTCGACAGGTCCAGCCGAAGTATAGGAAGTAATGACGACCGGCGGAGGATAGTTCATAAACAGTGCGAAGCCGAGCCATAGCAACAGACCGAACCAGGTCAGCACAGGCCATCTGAGGGGGGCAATCATTGTTTGCACTTCAGTTCGGATAACGTTGACCATCACAGGTCACGGCGAGTTGGTTGTCCAATCTTGCACAAGGTCGATTCCATCAATCGCAGAATCAACCCCTGCGGGGAAAATTCGTTCATCCACACTAGACAGATTCACAACCTTGCCTCCGTTTTGAATCTTGAGTTGTTTTCGCAAGATCGCAGGTAGCTTCACTCCCAGTCGCATTTCAGCACTATCCAGCTGACGGCCAGTTGCCCCCTTTCGCGATTTGGAAATAGATATTGTGTCCCAAATGCTCTTCTTGTGCTCAGGCTTCGGTTTGAGTTCTTGGTGCATCCCACGCTTCCGTTCCTCAAGCCACTTCACGGCATGGGTTGGCGGTCCACCTGTTCTGTTCTTAGTCATCGTTTGATTGGGGAACGGCGGCGTTAACGCGGCGGCGCGTTGGACTATGACTTCAAAACCCGCGTGATCGCCCGCTCGCATTCAACGCGTGGTTATCCGTCCGCACGAGGGAAAGAATCATCGGCTTCCTCAGAGTCAATGCGATCATTCATTGTTGCAACAACCTTCGCTAATTCAATCCTATCGTGGTTGAAGAATCGCGTTAAACGCCACGCAGGCCGATAGACATTCATGTACCAGATCGGATTCATCGGACGCCTAACTAGGTCGAGAAACAGGTGAATAATTTCCGTTCGTTCCGATCCCCGGGCGATGTCAGTCGATGCGATCATTGACGCCGTAGTCATCCAATCAACCGGCCCGTGTACTATGTCCAACAAATGTCTGCCGTGTGAAGTGTCATTCAAGCTGTTGCCTACTGACTTGCCGATGACCATCGCTGTCAAGACTTGACATCTGAACATCCAATCCCAATACCAATCGGACGCGGGCGGTCGACCGGGGAATTGCATCGCACCGATCATTTCGCACGGAGTCAGATCCGAATACTTCGAAGCAACAGAGACTGCCTCGATCGAATACGATTTCAGGTTGAATGGTTGCTCTGCGGCGAGACGGACGGTCTGCAAGAACGAAGCATCTGGCGGAGGCAGATTTGGGCTGCTTTCGGTTTGCTCGTATTCCCAAGTCAAAACGTCCACAGCGGCATACGGCAGGCGAGGATCGGGGCTTGGAATCTCACCGAACGAAAGTTCTAGATCAGGGTAATACGCGCGCACGCAAGCGACGGCACTCGGTGATTCCAGCGATGAAACTGCGCATCGGACTAGACCATCACCGGTCGTTAAACCGTGGGCGGTCGATTTCAAAATTGCGTCACTCGGTGTTGGCAGATAGTCTGAGTATTCAATCATGTTGCCAGATTTTCAGTCCGGGTAACGGTAAGGATCCGTCGGGACCGGGAGTTGAGCATCCATTCGGTTAGCCCCCTCACCGGCCCTCGGTTGCATCCGATGGTTACCCGTCGAGTAGTTGCTCGAGTTGAGACGTGTCATCCCATTCGCATCCTGAGTATGCAAAATCAGAATGTGCTACAGCAAACTGCAAAGCATTCTTGCAGATCACCGCTATACCGTGTTCCCAGTCGATGTCGGAATTGCCAACAAAGATGATGTATGTGTCGGTTGTCGAACGGAGCTGCGGTATTACCGCAGCATAAAACTCGATCCCAAGTTCATCATCGTCCATTTCGTCTGATTCAGTATCACCGAGATACGTCGCGGCATACTTGCGCGCATGATCAGTAAGCAATGGCAAACCAGTCTTGGCAAGGCGTTCAACAACCGAAACGCATCTCAGCTGAGAATCAGTTGGTGGCGATTGCTCGCCGTCGGTCAACACGCGAAGTTGCAATTCGCCAAGCTTCTCACTCTCGATATACGAGATCCAAGCATCTTCGTCAGGAGACCAAACCAGATTTGCCATTCGTGCGACCTATCCAAAGGAGATACGATTCTTCAGTCGGGGAACGTTAACGATCACGTGGCCGCCGCGAACGACTCACCACTTCAACAATCTCAACTGGGCGGCCCGGGTGCATCGTCTGGCTCGCACTATTCCGGAATTGCCTCGATCTGCGCGACCGCATCGGCTGCTGGTCTCGCCACTTGGTGGACGTTATTTGATGCGAGTTTTTGGGCGAGCGGCAAATAGGAGCGTTTGGGACGTTCTTGAATTGTCTCGGCGATCGCCTGAGGGACAAAAAAATCATCGTGCTCGCAAATCTGTGAAAACAGCTCAGGATCGCGGTCGTATTCCGCATACCGCAGTAGCAAGTCCAACAGCGGCGTCATTTCGTATTCGTTCGCTAGTGAAAATGCCTCCCGAATTTGATCCACCAGTTCGTCCTGATCTTCAGAAACAAATGATTGTCGGTCGAAAAGCGTTTCCAAAAAGGCACCTGAGGCAATCGCCTGCTTTGCAGCGTCAAGCAACGCCTGCGTATCGCGGAAAACAATCTTTGCAGGTTGCCCATCGTGCGACAGATGAAAGATAGCTCCTGCCTTGGGCGGGCCGGGTAAATAACACAGATAGTCACTGGTGTTCGCCTCATCGAGCAAAATGCAACGCGACATGTCTACAAGCGGATTAAACTCGCGAAATTCGAGAGTTAGCTTCGTTGCATCGGCTGGCGAGAGAAGGTTGACCTCAACTTCCGAGTGTCCAGAAAAGTCGCCGGTTTGAACCTGAGCGTAAAACGCCTGCAGGTCGTCTGGGATCGCGTCAAGAAGTTGCGATAACGGCTGGATGTAGGAATTCATTTCTATGTGCGAACGAAGTATTTATCGCTGGTTGTGGTGGCGATAAGTGGGGCCTGGGGGTGTTATCGCCGTTAGGACCTTCGGCTCCCTCGGTGACACGTGGAGTGTTATCGCCGGTGCGAGGGAGTGTTATCGCCGGTTGGCGTTTGCTGAGTATGAGGGGACTCGATTCTTGGGTCAAGCAAAATTGTGAATGAATTTTCCATCCGAGGCATTGACCTGTCATGCAGTCATGCAAAAAATCAGCAAAGATCGTGCTGCGGCGATGCAGGACGGCGATAAAATCGATTCAGCACTCTGAAATGCCACCCTGCTTTCAGTGGCCGTGGGAGTGGGCGATACGCTTTGCTGTGGGGCCACCGCAACCGGGACGGAATCTGCTCCACAGGACCGATTGGGCCAGCTTCTCTTTGCCGAATGGGGTGATTGCCGAAGGCACTGGAGTGGAAGTATCCCGGAGCCGCACGCGAGTTATAGTGGCAGTTCTTGTTTGCGTCTCATCGATTGTCACGCGCCCCACGGTCTGGGGTGCTGCGACGACATCATTTGCATAAGGATACGTTCCCAACGCACTTGCGTGCGGCAGTCATCAAGGCGGAAATTCACAAGCACGTCAGTTCGCATGTTTTTCGCCATAGTTTTGCTATTCATCTACTGCGTACGGGAACCGACATTTGCACGATCCAAGAGTTGCTTGGTCACGCAGAGTGAGGAGTTGGGAGTTGGGAGTATTGAAAAAGTTAAATTGAAAATTGTAAACTTTTAAATGAATGGACGTGGCTCGGTGGAAAAGGACAACTCCGAATATGATTAAACAGGAGGAAAGGGAGGTAACGGAGAAAGAGGTAATTTGTGGCTCTGTTGCCTCTGTTTGCGTACGTTCAAATTGTCCGCGCAATCATCGCTCTTGTTTGGCAGCTCTTGTTGGTGGCGGAGAGTTGGTTGATCGGGCGAGATTAGGATTAAGATTAAGAATTCAGCCTGCCGTTGACTAGCGTGAGGTGGCGGTCGGCTAGGGCGGCGGCTTCTTTGCGGTTGTGCGTGACGTGAAGCGTGGTGACGCCGGTCGTCGCTTTGACTTGCTGCAGCAAGTCGCTCATCTCGCTCCGCGTTTCTTCATCCAGTGCACTGAGCGGTTCATCCAGTAACAATATCGAGGGCTGGAACGATAACGCTCGGCCTAGTGCCACCCGTTGCCGCTCGCCACCGCTGAGCCCGCCAATCGATCGATCGACCAGCAGCCCGATGCCGAGCAGTTCAGCTAGTTCCGTCGTGCGCCGCGTGATCTCCGACGCCGATCGTTTTCGTAGCCGCAATGCGAATGCTAAATGTTCACCAACCGTGTAGGTCGGGAATAATACTTGGTCTTGCGGCACATAGCCGACTTGACGATCGCCGGGTAACCAATCGGTGATGTCGACACCGTCCAGCCGGATCGTGCCTTGGCTGACTGCGCGCAATCCGCAGATCGCTTCGAGAATCGTCGTTTTACCGCTGCCAGTTCGCCCCATCAGCACCGCATATTCGCCGCTGGCAAGCGTGAATGATAAATCCGACAGCACAAAGTCGCCTGAGCGGATACTCACACCGGAGAACTCGATCACTGGGCGTCTCGCGTGTTCAGTAGCCTGAGAAATAACAAAACCAGCACCGCGATCGCGACCATCAGCAGCGAAACTGCGACGGCGGCATCCAACTCGCCGGCACTGATTTCCAGATAAACGGTGGTCGATAACACTT
>NZ_JBFHFD010000615.1:0-5214 GCF_041583735.1 Novipirellula sp. | reverse complement strand
ACGTAGACGTACGTTGTCGGTTCAGAGAGTAGTCGACACAGTTCTTCGCCACGATCTTCAATCGCCGCTCCCCAATCGGCCGTCTCGGACCAACCGGGGCGGTTGCTCAATGCGTTGAACGCTTCGAACGTGTCGCGGTCGTAGTACAGCGCAAAATCATCCTTCTCTTGATTGCGATACAACAAATCGATCCCGGTTTGGCCACCGTGAAATAGCCAAACACGGCCTTGGAAATCGCACGCCTCGGAATAAAGGTATTTGACGAAAGCGCGGAAGGGGGCGATCCCGGTTCCGGCGCAGATCAGAATCAGGGTAGCATCCGGATCCGAAGGGGCTTCAAACGCTTGACCGTACGGCCCGGTAATCGTCAGGGTTTCGCCGCGGGTCAGGTCGCACAGGTAGTTCGACGCCACGCCGGGATACTGTTCGCCCGTGAATTCGTCGATCGAGTTGCAGCGACGCACGCAAATGCGGATCTGCAAATAACCTTCGGGCGTGCTGTGCGGGACATCCGCGATACTGTACAGCCGGAAATGATACTCTTGGCCCATTTCCGCACGCCCCGGCGCCAACACACCAATGTTCTGGCCCACGGCGACATCGAATTCTTGACTTTCCACCTCGATCAAGATGTCGCGAACCTCCTCGTGGGAATCTGCGGCAGTGATTCGTTTGCTGGCTCGTACCGTCGCTCGATAGCGAGTCTTTGTATCGTAGTCTTGTAGTCGCATCCCAATTCTCCCTTGAAATCTAACCATCATGCGTAGGGTCATGTGTCGGTAAGTTTTCACATTGCGTTTTGCATCCGCATCCATGGCAACCGATTCGGCCGGCCAACGCGTCGACATCGGACGCTGCCCCTGTCGCGATTCGCCAACGGTTTTGGACCCACAACCAACCGCTAAGGATGATCGAGACTCCGATGATGGCTTTGATTAGTGCAATCATCATCTCACCCCATTAATCCCGCGAACCCCATAAAACAAATCGAAAGCAATCCCGCAATGATCAAGGTCAATGCCGCCCCTTTGACAAGATCTGGTGGACGGGCAAGTTCAAGTTTCTCGCGAATTCCAGCCATCAGTACCAGAGCCAATGTGAAGCCCACTCCGGCACCGATCGCAAACACGATCGACTGAAGCCAGTCGTAGCCTCGGTTGGTTTGAAATAAGGCAACCGCCAGGATCGCACAGTTCGTCGTGATCAGTGGCAAAAAAATCCCCAATGATCGAAATAGACTTGGGCTGACCTTTTTGATGAACATCTCGACCAATTGGACCATCGATGCGATCACCGCGATGAACGAAATCAGTTGCAAATAAGGTGTGTCCAAGTATACCAACAACGTGTGGATTCCTGACGCGGCAATCGAGCTGACGGTCATCACCAGCGTGACTGCCGCCCCCATCCCCATTGCGGTTTGACGTTTGGCGGACACGCCCAAGAACGGACAAATCCCAAGAAAATAGGCCAACACAAAATTGTTTACCAAACATGCGTTGATGAAGATCACGCCAAGCGACTCGTTGCTCATCGGACCACCTCGCGCTGGGTTTCGGTGCCACCACGACGTTGTTCAAACCAGTGGATTAACAACAACCATGCTGCCAGCGTAAAAAATCCGCCCGGCGGCAGCATCATGATCGTCCACTCCTGGAACGACTCGCCGAACATTCGAAATCCAAACAGACTGCCATTGCCGAGCAGTTCGCGAACGGCGCCCAAGCAAAGCAACGCGACCGTGAATCCGACGCCCATCCCAAGTGCGTCCAGCGCAGAACGACCCAGCCGATGTTTCGAGGCAAACGCTTCGGCACGTCCCAGGATCAAACAATTGACGACGATCAGCGAAATGAACGCCCCCAGCGATCGATGCAGCGGCAAACTGATCGCTTGGATCACGTAGTCGACAATCGTGACAAACGTGGCGATCACCATAATGAACGTCACAATGCGGACTTGGTTTGGAACGACGTGGCGAATCAGCGAGACGACAACGTTGGACATCAGCAACACAAACGAAGTCGCCAACCCCATCGCCAGCGCGTTGATCGCAGTGTTGGAAACCGCCAGCACCGGACACATCCCCAACACTTGGACAAAGACCGGATTCTGTTTCCAGAGGCCATTGACGAGATCGTCCGTCGCGGGCGGCACAGCTTCAGGTTCGACGTGCGGAAAAGCCATCATCGCGTCTCCTGTGAGGTTGCCGTGAAATCGGCAAGGCGAGGATAGACGCGAGGGATCCAGTCCGCTGCACTGTCACCGATCATCGCCGCGGTGGCTCGCGATGAAATCGTTGCCCCGGTGATCCCGTCGATCTGCCATGGGGCAGTCTTGTTTCCTGATTTGACAAACTCAATCGGATGGGCAAGCTGGTTCGAGGTGGATTCGAGCGACACATCCAATCGTCGAAAGTGACTCAGGAAATTGGCATCCGTTTCAATGCGGTCGCCGAGCCCTGGCGTTTCACGGCTTTCTAGCACGCGAATTCCGATGATCGCTTGCTCGTGTGGCGAGTATCCATACATCAGCCGAATCGTGTCCTGATATCCCATCCCCTTGGTCTCGATTGCCAAGCCAACAAGTTCTCCGCCCGGATTAAAGCCCGCAAATACAGCGTCGGAATCGGCGTCATCCGTCGCAGCAGGATGAAACTGACCTAGGGTGGAGTCAAATTCGAACGGGATCACCGTCACTGCATCGGGCAAAACCACCAGAATGGCGTCGTGACGCATGGCCACTTGGTTACGGAGAATTCGAGGACCCGTCAACTGATAAACCGTCACAATGGCGAGACTGCACACGATCCCGACACTCAACACCACTCCGTAAATCGATGCCGTTTGTGGTCGCGGCGTGCTTGCCAATCCGGACAACGTCGGGTCAGTGGAAATCGAGGTTTTCATACCACGTCTCCTCGAGATGCCGTGCCGTAGACTCGCGGTTGGATCCAACGGTCGATATGGGGCGAAACGGCGTTGCCAATCAGAATCGCGTACATTACGCCCTCGGGCATGCCACCCCACACGCGAATGACGACGACCAACAAACCGATCAAAATCCCGTAGATGACACAGCCAAGATGAGTGATCGGCGAGGCAACCATATCGGTGGCCATGAAGACCGCTCCCAACATCAAACCGCCTGAAAACAACATCAACGAGGGTCCCGCATAGCGAGTCGGGTCAATCGCTTGCAGCAGCGTGCTACAAAGAGCAACGGTGGAAAGGATCGCTACCGGGATCCGCCAACTCATCATTCGACGAGCCACCAAATAGACGCCTCCGAGCAAGATCAAGGCTGCACACGTTTCTCCGGTCGATCCCGATACCGTGCCCATAAAAAGGTCCGTCGTGTCGGTTGGAATCTGCTCGAATTTCCATTTCGCCAGCGGCGTCGCTGCCGAGATGCCATCGTAAACCGGCTTGGTCAGTGGCAGCGCAAGTGTCGACGATGGGAGCGACGTGAACGAGGCGACGGATTCGGATGGCCACGTCGTCATTGCTGCAGGAAAGGCGACCTGTAAGATCGCCCGTCCCACCAAAGCAGGATTAAACGCGTTGTAGCCAAGTCCACCAAAAAGGAACTTTCCCATCGCAACTCCGATCACTCCACCCGCAACCACCATCCAGAGTGGCAAACTTGGTGGCAGAATCAATCCATACAAGATGCCAGTGATCAGCACCGATCCGTCGCCGATGGTGGTCGGTCGGCCAGCGGACCAACACAGCAGGTGTTCCGTTAGCACGCAGGACAACACGGCCACCACCAAGATCAATGCGGCGGAAATCCCAAACGCGTAAATTGCGAATGCACACACCGGACTCAACGCAAACACCACGTTCCGCATGATCGAGTCGACACTTGACGTGGCACCAATGTGCGGCGAACTTTGGATCGTCAGCGTTTTGGATAACGGGGTCATCCCTCGCTCCTTGCCGCCTTGCGAATCGCCGCCTTGGCAACGCGAAATTGCTGGACCAAGGGAATGTGAGCAGGGCACACAAACGTGCAGCAGCCACACTCGAAACAGTCCATCAAGTGGTGGTCGTTGACCATCGACGAATAACGACCATGTTCGGCAAGCAGCCCCAGTTGTGACGGGTTCAAAAAGAGCGGACAGACGTCGACGCAGTCGCCACACTTGATACAGGGAAACTGCTTGCGTGATCTCAGCTTGCCCGTTTCACGCTCGGTAAACGCGATCACGCCGGTGGAGCCTTTGGTGATCGGGATATCCAAACTCGAGGCGGCCGCCCCCATCATCGGTCCGCCCATCACAACGGTCGAGATGTCGGGTTCGGTGCCCAAGGTTTCCAAAATAAACCGCAGCGTGGTACCGATCGGGATACGATAGTTGCCTTTCTGCTGGATCGCTGGTCCGCCCACCGTGACGACGCGCTCTTGCAGCCCAAGTCCGTGAGGAATCAATTTGCCAATCTCGGCCGCAGTCCCCACGTTGACGCAAATCGCATGCACATCGAGCGGCAATCCGCGTGAAGGAACCTCTCGGCCCAACAACGCGGTAATCAACATTTTCTCGGCACCTTGCGGATACTTCACGGGCAAGACTTCGATGGTGATCGGGACCGACGGCGGCAACACGCGTCGAAGCGATTCCGCCGCATCGGGTTTGTTTGCTTCGACCGCAATGATCGCCCGCTCGGCAGCGGTCGCGCGTAACAAGTAACCGACACCGGTGATCACGTCGTCGGCATGTTCAAGCATCAGGCGGTGATCGGTCGTCAGATACGGCTCGCACTCGATGCCGTTGATCACCAGCGTGTCGACAAACTTGTCGTCGGGGATTTTCAGTTTCGCATGGGTCGGAAATCCGGCGCCCCCGAGCCCGACAATGCCCGCGGACTGGATCGCGGCGAGGATCTGCTCACCGCTTACCGAATCGATATCCAGCGGAGTTCCCTCGACCACTTCTTGAGTCGATGCCGCAAACGGCTCAAGAAAAAATGCGGGTTCCATCTTGCCGTTGATGCTGGGGGTTGGGGCAATTCGGCGGATGATTCCCGACGCCGGCGAATGGATCGCCACCGACATGAATCCGTCTGCCGCAGCGATCAACTGACCCCGCGTCACTTCGTCGTATTCATCCACCACGGGCACGGCCGGTTTGCCAATGTGCTGCGAAAGTGGCACGATTAATAGCGGTGCAAACGGGAATTGTTGAATCTCGCGATGACAAGTCTCCTGTTT
>NZ_JBFHFD010000614.1:0-5221 GCF_041583735.1 Novipirellula sp. | reverse complement strand
GGGGCATTGGGATCACGACTCTGCCATCGCTCGCGTGATTTCAACATCGCATCGGTCGTTTTGCGAAATCCCCAGCCCGTCAAATCGTGGCCATTGAATAGACTCTCGAATCCTTCTTCGACGACAAAATCATCGTCCTCGATTTCTACCAAGTCAAGCGTGGCCAAGACCGGTCGCAATGCGGCTTCCCACCTTGCGTACCCAGCCGCATTGGGATGCAACAGATCCGGAAACTCCTCTTTCTTGGCGTTGCCCTGATCGTTGGCAAACAATGTCCATGTATCGAGCACGATCACGTTGCCATCGCTCTTGGCAAGATCGGCATAAAGTTGATTTAACTTCTTGATCTTGTCCGCGGGTCGTTTTTTCGATGCGTGGCTGGGAAAGACGTTACAAATGACAACCGGAATATTGGGATCATGTGCCCGCAGCGAATCGAGAATCAATTGCATATTGCCGGCGATCGTTTGCGGTTCGGCCCCTTCTTCGAGATCGTTCGTGCCCGCCAAGATGACCACAGCGGCCGGTTCCAAATCGATCACGTCTTCGCCGAGCCGAAGCAACATTCCTCGGGTGGTATCACCGCTGATCCCTCGATTCGCTGGTTCGATCGATTTGAAATCGCCACGAAAATCGTCTTGCCATCCTTGGGTAATCGAATCGCCCAAAAAAACGACATGCCCCTTTTTGCTTTCGGCATTGGCCGCAAACGTTTCCCGGCGTTTTCGCCACACGTTTTGAAACCAGTCCTGTCGTCGCAGCGGTCCCGCCCCAGCAAGTCCCTCGTCGGTTGCGGGCAACTGAAACCGAGCTGGGGTGTCCACCGCTGCGGTTTCTTGTCCCTGTACCGCGAGCGGCCATCCGATAACAAGGGTTAATAGTGCAAGGATAAAACGAGATTGCATCAGCGGGTTTCCAGAGAGTTGAGGGGGGGCAGTTCAATAAGAGCTTGGTGCGGCAATTGCACCATTCGCGAGTAACACAACCTCGGTGAGGACTAGGGATCCGTTAGATTCGGTGCCCAGGTTTTATCGGATACTGCTGGCGTTTCGCCATCGGCAGGGAACGTTTGTGGCAACGCCTTGTGGATCATCGTCGACAATTCCTTGACCGTTGCTGCATGCGATGGTGATTTCGCCAAATTGTTTTGTTCGCGGGGGTCGACGTCATGATCGTACAGCTCGCTGCCGGCTTTGCCTTCGTCCCACTCGGTGTATCGCCAACGGGGCGTTCGCAGCGTGTAGCCGAAAAATCTCTTTTTGCCGCCCCGCATCACTTGTGTCAGCGCCCAACCGCGACCGGTTTTATTGGGATCTTTCATGATCGGCACCAGCGATTGGCCTTGCAAATTCTCGGGCGATTTAACGCCACACAATTCGGTCAGCGTGGGATACAAGTCGATCAACCCGACTGGCGTCTTGGCAACTTTGCCCTGTGCCATGCCCGGTGCGGAAACAATCATCGGCACCCGCGAACTTTCTTCGAACAAGCTCATCTTTTGCCAAAGTCCATGTTCGCCGAGATGGTAACCATGATCGCTTGTAAACACGATGATCGTATTGTCATCGAGCCCCAGGGATTCGAGTTGATCCAAGACGCGGCCGACCTGCGCGTCCATGAACGTGATACTGGCAAAGTAAGCCTGAATCGCCTGTTGTCGCAGCGGATCGGTTAGCAGTTCATGGTCTTTTTTGTGGCTTCCCAGTGCCGCCTTGGGCAAATCCTTGACGTCCTCTTCCACATTGGCAACCAGCGGCATCTCGCTGGGGTCGTATTTTTCAAAGTAAGGCTTCGGTGCAACATACGGAGTATGCGGGCGATAGAAACCGAGCGCTAAAAAGAAGGGTCGGTCCTGGCGTTTCGCGCAACGCTCGAGCACCCAGCAGGCATCGTCGGCCAACATCCCATCGGTATGCAGCTGATCGCCGCGCGGCGAAGCGTACCAAGACAATGTGCCGCCAAAGGAGTTTTTGCGAAGCGAAAAAATATCGGGTTCTTCCAGCAAACGGTCGCAACCGGCCGGATTCAGTTCGAGTTCCCACGACCCTGGATCATCATGGCCGTTGGTCCCCACACTTTTGGGAACGTTGTAGTGGTAAAGCTTTCCAACGCGAGCCGCGAAATAGCCATCCAATCGAAACGCTTGCGACAAACTGTGATGCGAGGGAATGGTTTGCCGAAAGATCTGGCTGTTTTGATGGATCCCCGTGCTATTGGGATAAAGCCCCGTCAACATCGAATTGCGACTCGGACCGCAAAGCGGATACTGACAATACGCTCGCTCGAAACGAACGCCACGACGCGCCAGCCGATCAATATTGGGTGTTTGGACGAGCGGGTGATCATAACATCCGATGGAATTATTCAAATCGTCCGAAATGATGAACAACACATTAGGACGTGTCTCGTCCGCCACTGCGATTGCTCCCAATTCCCCTGAAACGGACGTTGTCGTGATGACAAAAATCCAAAGGCCATAGAGTAAGTCAAGCATCGAAATCGGTTTACGAATCATCGGCGACACGTTCTCAGGTGGGGAATCTGATGGGTTTGATTAGCAAAATCATACATGAAGCATCCGGGACGATGGGACAAACGATCCAAAATATCGCCCCAGCTTTTCCCCCAAAAATCGCGTCGTCGGCCCCATTACGAGGCGGCGAATCCCACAAAACTTGGCAAATCAGCGTGGGGATGGTTTGAGGTTTTGCGGTACCCGAGTCATAATTCGATCCCTAACAATTACCTCCCTCCTCAAAATCCCCCCTTGGAGATCCCTGGATGATCCGATTGTCCCTTTCACTTTGTCTCGGTTTGGTTGCCCTCGTCGCTGTTGCGGATGACCCCGCAAAGAAGGCCGCCGCGAACTCTGCTGAGCTTGTCACCCTGTTCAATGGTTCGAACCTCGAAGGATGGGACGGCGACCCGCGACTGTGGTCGGTCAAAGATGGCGTGATCCACGGCGAAACCACACCGGAGAATGTTGCCAAGGGCAATACCTTCCTGATCTGGCAAGGCGGCGAACTGTCTGATTTTGAACTTCACGTCACCTTCCGCTGCAACGCCATCAACAACTCAGGAATCCAGTACCGCTCGCAACACTTGTCGGGCAAAGGCGTTGGCAACGATTGGGTCCTGAAAGGTTATCAACACGAACTCCGCAATGAAGAAAACTTCCCCAACGTTCCTTCGTTCATCTACGACGAACGTGGCAAGCGTGGACGTATCTGCTTGGTCGGCGAAAAAGCAGTCTGGACCAAAGACGGCAAAAAAGTGCTCGACAATACGCTGATCGATCAAGCCGGTTTCAAAGAACTGATGAAAGTCGACGACTGGAACGACGTGGTCATCATTGCCAAAGGCAACAACATCAAGCACTACCTCAACGGCAAGCTTGTTTTGGATTTCACTGACGAGCACCCTGAATTGGCTCTTAGCTCCGGCCTGATCGGACTACAATTGCACGCCGGCAAACCGATGTGGGCCGAATTCAAGAACATCCAACTTCGCAAGTTCTAATAACGAAGCCGTCCCCTTTTCCCTGAATCCTTCGAAACAGCCGCACTTGGTTTCCAAGTGCGGCTGTTTTTTGTTTGCATTCTGCCCCTGATTCCCAGAAAATTTCGGATAGCCGACGGTCTATTCGATTTTCACCGGGGTTTGATTGATCAGGCACTAGGGCAAAGTGTCACCGTGACACCGAGCGTCTCGCTCCACTTCTCCAAAATCATGGCAATCGAACGATGCGTAGAACCGCCACTTTCTCGCTGTTTATTTGCGTCGCGATCTGGTTTCCTCAAGCCAACGGATCGGCCCAGGAAGCATTGTCGCAAGAAAAAATCGACTTCTTTGAAACCAAGATCCGGCCCGTACTGGTCAAAGAATGTTACGGATGCCACTCGAATCAAACCGGCAACGCCAAAGGCGGTCTGCGGCTGGACACCCAAGAATTGACAGCCATCGGCGGCAATAGCGGTCCCGCCGTTGTTCCGGGTGATCTGGACGAGAGCCTGCTGTATAGCGCGATCCTGCATCAAGATTTCCAGATGCCTCCGAAACGCAAGTTGTCACAAAATGTGATCAATGACTTTCGCAGCTGGATCGAAATGGGAGCCCCCGACCCTCGCATCACCGCCCCCTCGGTACTGAAAACTCAAATCACCAAGGACGACATTCAACAGGCCAAGAGCGAATTCTGGGCCTATAAGAAACCGACAAAAGCGGCGATCCCTGCGGTTCAAAATCGCGAGTGGTCTCGTAGCGACCTCGATCCCTTTGTGCTGGTCAAACTCGAAGTATCGTCGATGACCCCCGCCGTGGACGCCGAGCCGCACCAAATCTTGCGACGGCTCTGCTTTGACCTGATCGGATTGCCGCCAAGTCTTGCGCAGATCGAATATTTCGAAAAGTACTACGCCACCGATCCTGACAAGGCGATCGCCCACGTCGTCGATCAACTGCTCGAAAAACCGCAATTTGGCGAGCGTTGGGGTCGCCATTGGTTAGACCTCGTCCGCTACGCAGAATCCAATGGTCGCGAAGTCAACACGACCTTCCCGCACGCGTGGCGGTACCGCGACTACGTGATTGATTCGTTCAACGAAGACAAACCTTACGATCGATTTTTGCAAGAACAAATTGCTGGTGATTTGCTGCCGGTCGATTCCGATTCGCAGTGGGCCGAAAACCTAGTGGCAACCGGTTTTCTAGCGATTGGTCCCAAAAGTCTTGCCGAGCAGAACCGTACTCAATTCACCGCCGATCTTATCGACGAACAAATCGACACCACGACGCGGGCGATTCTGGGGATGTCGGTCGCTTGTGCTCGCTGTCACGACCACAAATTCGATCCGATTCCGCAAACCGACTACTACGCCTTGGCCGGGATCTTCAATAACACGACGGTCTATTTTGGGACTCCCGCATCCAAATACGGAAACATTGCCGGCGTGCAAAATCGCAACTCGAGCAACTTGCTGCGATTGCCGATCGACGACCCGAATGAGTTCGACCGGCGGATCCCGGTGGATGAATTGGCCGATCTGAATCGCGAGCTCGATGAAACGCTGCAACAACTGATTGAATATCGCCGCAATCGTCGACAAAACGATGGCAACGCAGCGAACGCCATTCAGAATTTCATCCGCTTGCAAACACGAGCCGAAACGTTGTCGACCATCATCGGCGGCGTGGATGAACAGGGCAATCCGATCACCTATTG
>NZ_JBFHFD010000613.1:0-5234 GCF_041583735.1 Novipirellula sp. | reverse complement strand
CCGGTTGGCAGCATTCGCCACGCATTGGTGTTGTCTTTGAAATAGGTTCGCAACACATGCAGCAACCGTTCGCGGGAGGCGGGGTCCATCACGGGCACAAACAACTCGACGCGGCGGTCGAGGTTTCGCGGCATCCAATCCGCACTGCTGATAAAGAGTTCATCATCGCCGCCATGCCGAAAATAGACGATTCGAGCATGCTCGAGGAATCGATCGACGATCGAGATCACTTCGATGTTCTCACTCAATCCCTTCACACCTGGCTTCAAACAGCAGACGCCACGGATATTCAAACGAACCCGCACCCCGGCTTGGCTGGCTCGATACAACGCATCAATGACCTGGGTGTCCACCAACGAATTAAGTTTCGCGACGATCTCTCCTTTCTGGCCTTCGAGACAACGCCGCGTCTCGGCTTCGATCAGGTCGAGGATTCGCTTTCGCAGTGTGATCGGCGCCGCGGCCAGCAACTGCAATTGCTGAGGCTGGCTCGCACCGGTCACGGCATTGAAGAACGTGGTCGCATCGGCGCCGAGTGTATCGTTGCATGTCAACAACGACACATCACTATAGATATTCGCGGTCGCCTCGTTGTAATTCCCCGTGCCAAAATGCAGGTAGCGTACGATCCCCTGCGGCTCGCGGCGAACGATAATGCAAACCTTTGCATGCGTCTTTAGCCCACGAATACCGTAGATCACCTGGACGCCGGCCTGTTCCATTTCGCGAGCCCATTCGATATTCCGGGCCTCATCAAAACGTGCCTTTAGCTCCACGATCACCGAGACGTATTTCCCTCGTTCAGCCGCCCGCATCAATGCAGCCACAATCGGGCTCCGCTTGCTGGTGCGATAGAGCACTTGTTTGATCGCCAACACGTCGGGATCGACCGCCGCTTCTTCGATCAAACGGACGATCGGATCAAAACGCTCGTAGGGATGCACCAACAGCACATCGCCTTTAGCAATCGTGGTGAACAAGCCTTCGGCAGGATCGATGCTGGGATGCGCCTGAGGCACCCAGGCTTCATCACGCAGCGAATCGAAGCCTTCCAGACCGTGCAAGGTGAACAGGTAACTCAAATCCAACGGACCATCGATCGGGTACAGATCTTGATTGGTCAACTGCATCACTTCGGATAAAAACGAGACGATGTGATCGCTCGCCGCCGCACTGTATTCCAACCGCACAACACGAGACAATCGTCGACTTTCGAGCACCTCTTCCATGCCATCGACAAGGTCCGCTGCGCCATCCTCTTGCAGCTCCACATCGGCGTTTCGGGTAATCCGAAACGCGACACATTCCATCACCTCACGCCCAGGGAAAAAATCTTCGACGTAATGCGTCACGAGATCTTCGAGCAAGATGTAGTCGTGCCCACGCTCCGAAGGCATCGAAACGAGCCGAGGCACGGAGCGGCCAAGGGGAATCACCGCAAATTGCCAAGAATCGCCCACTTCTGAATCGACGACTTCCGAATCGCCCACGTCTGCATCGGGCGAAGACTCGGAATTTGCGTTGGATTTGGCCGCGGTTTTGGCTTTCCTGGTGGCCGCAGTCTTCGGGCTGGCCGCAATTTTGGGGCTGGGCACAGTCGTCGGAGTTGATGCGGCCTCCGCTGCTGCGTTTGCTTCGGCGGTGTTTTTCTTTGGCGGCAACGCACGCAGACGCACACACAGATGCACGCCCAACCCTTGCAGCAGCGGAAAGGGACGATCGTGGGTGATCGCATGGGGGGACAAAACAGCGGAAACATCGCTGTGGAACCGTTGGTCCGCGACTTCGCGAGCCCGATCACTGCAATCACAGACCTTCACTCGGCGGATTTCCGCGGCCGCCAACTGCGGTTCGAGCACGTCACGAAGCAGATCATATTGGCGAGCCACCATCTCGTGCACACGACTGGAAACCGCGTTGATCTGCTGCGAAACGGTCAATCCGGCTGCATCACGCACCATCGCATTGCGATCAAATTGCAGTTTCAGCCCGCCGACGCGGACCATCATAAATTCGTCGAGATTCGAGCCTGAAATCGCCAGGAATTTGGCACGTTCGAGCAGTGGAACCGATCGATCCTCGGCTTGCTCGAGGACGCGTTGATTAAATTCCAGCCAGCTCAGTTCCCGATTCATGAATCGATGATCGGGAAGCGGCAAATCAATCGCGTTAGGCTTTTTCCTAGCGCCTGCACTCTTTTTTGACACGACGGCGGTTCATGATAAGAGGAGATGGAGGACGTCCGTATGCTGCACCAATGTAACGGAGCCCGCAACGGCGTGGGAGGCACCTCACACCCCAGAATCTTGTCGCCGGATCGCGAGCTACTCTGACGCAGACGCCGTCGCTTCGGTTTCGACCATCACGCCCTCTTTCGACTCAACGATCACGGCAATCTGCGACTGCGACTGGCCTTCGGTGCCGAACAAAACCCGAAACGCTTTGGGATAAAAGTCTTTTCCGTAGCTCAGCTCGCCGCCCTGATGACCAACCAAACCGACAATCCCAGCAACGACCAATAGCCCGACTTTCCAAATGCGTGTCCAAGCGATGCTGTCCTTCCAAACGCTGACCGCCGCGACGACCATCAATACGACCGCCATGATCGTGACAATGATGCCGCTCCAACGATGCCAAAAGACCTCCGAGTCAAAATCGATGCGGTCCCAACCGGCGTAACCTTGCTGAGTCGCAAACGACCACCCCATCGCTGTCGCAGCAACCGAGGACAACGCCCCCAAAATCAAACACGCCAATGGAATTTGAGTACCAATCTCGGGCCACTTCATCCCCAACACGACGAACAATGCACCGACGGTAAGCAATGCGATAGGAAAGTGAACGGTGGCTGGGTGCAGGTAACCTTGAAACGCCCATGCACGCTCGGGCAGACTTCGCTGCAGCGGCTCCGATGCGACCGGCGGAGTCGTTTCAGCGGACGCCAACAATGGCACGCCTTCGGGCCAATGAGCGCCTTCGGAAATCCAGACGCGAACAAGTGCGAGTTCGCCAGGGGTCAAAGGTCCACCATGTGCCGCCGGAGGCATCAACATGTCTTCATCGTCGGTCGTCAGATAGTCGACGTACAGCGAGCTGGATTCGATATCTTCGGCTTCGACATACCCCATCAATGAATCGACATCGTCAACGCGAAAATCGTTTTTTGCTTCCTTAGGGCCGTGACACTCCAGACAGCGAGCAACGAAAATAGGAGCGATGTCTCGCTGAAAATTCACCATCCGGCCTTCGTCATCCAAAATCTTCGCAGGCCCAGAGACATTTTTTTCGAGAATCACAACATCCACATCGGGCGTCTGAACGGTGACGCGACTCGGCGGATCGGCCGCGTCGGAATCGGCAAACACGGGGACAGCCACAGACATGGCAGCAACGAGCAAGAATGCAACGCGAGGCGGCGATGGAAGGATGGTTTTCATGTCAGTCTCAATTAATAGGAGGGACTCAGAAAGCTCTTCATGAGCTGACGGCAAATCAGGTGGGATGCTGCAAAAAGGGGGGGATGGTAGGAGGGGGTCAGATCACAATTCCGTCAAAGGCTTTGGTCAAACCGAGAGTTTGAAGTTCGATTTTAACATCTTTCGGGGTGGGTTTCTCTAAGGTTTCCGCCACCTCGTCGGCCAACAGTTGAGCGAACATCGCACGGGCTTCGGGAAGGATCTGTCGAATCCGGGCATCGGTTAATTCGAGTCCCCGTTCAGCTTTGATTCGCTGAGCCAGCGGTTGCCCCGGCTGCTTGGGCTTGGTAGTGGCACAGTGCAAAACGGAAAACATCGGCATCTCGGGATTTTTGTGCTCGAGTTGCTCAAGCGAACGCCACGCACGTTCCAGCAGCCCGGTCCGCCATAACGACAACCACTTTTCATTATCGTTCATGATCGACTCGATTGACGCGCCCGAACGCTGATTTTCCGGAAGTTCCGCGAGCCGAGTTTTTGCGGTCGAGCGAATCGCACGAATTAAGAAATCTCGTAGTTTGCCTTTTTTATATTCGCCGAAGCCGACGGAAACCAAATGGGCAATCAGCAATTTCAGACACTCGTCCGCATGATCCGAAGAGCCGAGAATCGCCAATAATTGGCGGCGAACGGTCACCAAATAACGCAGCACGAACCCGGCCGCACTGTTCGCTTGCGTCCATGGATTCGACGAACGGACCAGATTTACCGAAGTCGTTCGCTGTGCTGCGGCGGGAGTATCTTGTGACATAACCATCATTTTAACCCGAACTTACTACAATCTGAACTCCCTTCGCAAGCAGAACCACGAGAGAGAGAACAGCAACGCAGGGCGTAGCATAACGTGAGGAATTGGACGAGTGTGCCCCGATTTACCATGCTTTGACGGAATTTCACCGCTTCGCTGGCTCCCGAAACGACCGATCCATCCACCATCGGACATGCTACCGGCTCGTCCACCGCCCTGCCCTTGGGTTCCGCCAGTCTTCCGGCGGTCTTCCGTCGGTTTTCCCGCAGCCTTCCCCCTGCCCTGCCCTTCAAAACCGCCATGGGTGGCCCTCGAAACCGTAAATTTCGTGGGCCTTCCAAACGTCGCCTCAAAAGACCATCCTAAGGCGACGTGTGTGACAGACCCTCTTTTCCCCCAATGCAAGTGCTTCGCAGCGTGAATCGTAAACCCATTTCAGAATTGACCGACGGGCAACAAGTCGCCCAATCGTTTCGCGCATCCGACAAACAATTGCGGGTGAACCGGCAAGGCGGCAAGTACATCATCCTGAAACTGACCGATCGCACCGGTACCGTTTCCGGCATGCTTTGGAACGCCGATGAAATCATGTTTGATTCGTTTGACCGTGGTGACTATATCCACTGCGTCGGCCGAACTCAGATTCATAACGGAGCACTTCAGATGATCGTGACCACCGTCGAAAGGATGGATGCGAGCGAAGTGGACGTGGCCGATTTTGAACGTTTTGATGCGGACCAATCTCAACGATTGCGGTCTCGGCTTAGCGAACTGTTGGGGGGTCTACACAATGTTCATCTACGGCGACTCGGGCAAGCTTTTCTGAGCGATGACACGTTCATGCAGCGACTTGAGGTGGGGGCTGCGGCAGTCAGCAACCATCACGCCTATCCCGGCGGCCTACTGAAACACACCCTCGATCTGATGGAACTGTGCATTTTGGTCGGCCCCCGCTATCCGCAACTCGATACCGAGTTATTGATGTTCGGCGCCTTCTTGCACGACCTCGG
>NZ_JBFHFD010000612.1:0-5257 GCF_041583735.1 Novipirellula sp. | reverse complement strand
GCAGCCTGAACGACGTCACGTCACCTAAACACAAATAATCCACAAGCCGATATTTAAGGCCTTGTCCATAAGAGCCATCGCTATCGGTCTGCCCGCACCCAGCAAATTACCGGATGCCGTTTTCGGAGCAGCGTAGCTACATGGCGGCTAACGAAGTCAGCAGTCTCGTTAATTTTGGGAGAGGGGACTCACGTGCTAGCACCGCTCGATGGTCACGGCGGTGTGTTTGAACGAGGGGCAATTGCTCGAGGCATCAGTGCTGGTCATCGGGATCAACGGATTGGCTTCGGGGTAATACATTGCCACACACCCGCGAGGAATCGGGTACTCGACGACTTGAAAATTTTGCAGCGTACGTGTCTCTCCAGCGTGATGGCTGGTCACCGCGACGGGGTCTCGCGATTGCAGTCCCTTTGCTCGCATGTCTTCGGCATTCATCATCACCACGCGACGAGCGTTCAGGATCCCGCGATAGCGATCGTGATTGCCATAGATCGTCGTGTTGAATTGATCGTGACTCCGCACCGTTGTCATCGCAAATTGACCGGGTTGGATCGTGTCTGGCGGAATTGGATTGACGGTGAAATTGGCTTTCCCGGTGTCGGTATTGAACTGACGCTCGCGAGCCGCGTTGGGCAAGTAGAACCCGCCCGGTTGACGGACTTTTTCGTTGTATTTTTCGCAGCCATCGATCACGGCGGCGATGCCCTCGCGAATCAAGTCGTAATCGTTTGCCCAGTCTCGCCATGGGTTTTTGGCACGGTCCCCCAGCGTGGCGGCGGCCATCTCGCAGACAATCGCTACCTCGTTTCGCAGGTCAGGCGATGCCGGTGTCAATTTGCCTTGCGACGACTGAACCACGCCCATCGAATTTTCGGTGCTGGTGAATTGTTTGCGTGGCGGACGACCATTGCTTGATTGGCGAACGTCTTCTTCGGTTCGGCCCAAGCAGGGCAGGATCAGCGATTGCCGGCCGGCGACCAAGTCGGCTCGATTCAGCTTGGTACCGATCCGCACATTGAGTCGTGTTTTGGCTAACCCCTCGGCGGCATAGCGGGTATCCGGCAACGCCATCAAGAAGTTGCCTCCGAGCGAAACAAAGACATCGATCTCACCACGATGCAGTGCCAACGCAGTCCGCTGAGAATCGAAGCCGTGCTTTCGCGGCGGATCAAAGTCAAACACCGATTGCAGGCGGTCCAACAGCGCATCCTTCGGTTGCTCCCACACGCCCATCGTGCGGTCACCTTGGACATTGCTATGCCCGCGGACGCAGCACGGTCCTGCACCCGGTTTGCCGATCGCGCCCCGCAACAGCAACAAGTTCAACATCTCGCAAACATTCTGTGTCCCGTTGGTATGCTGGGTCACTCCCAAACACCAGCACAAAATGATCTTTTCCGACGAACGGATCCAATCCGCCGCCTGCCGCATCGATTCGCGATCGATCCCGCTGCGAGTCACCAAGGTGTCCCAGTCGGCACTGCGAAGGTCGTCAAGCAGTTCATCCAAACCTGCGGCATACTCGTTGACAAACCCCCAATCGATCACTGAGCCCGGTTCGGCATCCTCCCATTCGATCATCTGCTTCATGATCCCTTTGAATAGCGGAATGTCGCCGTTGATTTTGACTTGCAAAAACAGGTCGGTGAGCTCGGTGGCAACGCCCAGCATTCCGAGTGCTTCTTGAGGATTCATGAACCCCATTAACCCGGCTTCAGGAAGCGGGTTGACGGCAATGATCTTGGCGCCGTTGCGTTTGGCTTGTTGCAGCGCGATCAGTTGCCGTGGATGGTTGGTCCCAGGATTTTGACCCACCACCAAGACCAATTCGGCCTTTTCGAAGTCGTCGAGTTTGGCGGTGCCTTTGCCAATCCCGATCATCTTGGACATCGCTCGACCGCTCGATTCATGACACATGTTCGAACAGTCGGGGAGGTTGTTGGTACCAAATTGCCGAGCAAACAATTGGTAGGAAAACGCCGCTTCGTTGGTCGCTTTGCCCGAGGTATAGAACGCGGCACGGTCGGGCGAGGAGAGTGAATTCAATTCGTCGGCGATCATTGCATAGGCATCTGCCCACGCGATCGGTTCGTAATGCGTGGCGTTCTCGCGCAGCACCATCGGTTCGGTCAGCCGGCCTTGTTGTTCGAGCCAGTAATCGGTGTGCGTCGAGAGTTCGCTGACGCTGTGCGCGCGAAAAAAATCGGCGGTCAATTTCCGTGTGTCGGCTTCGTGCGCAACCGCCTTGGCGCCGTTTTCACAATAATCGAACGTGGCCCGTTTGCCGTCGTGGTCCGGCCAAGCGCAGCCGGGACAATCGGTCCCCAATTTCTGGTTCAGCTGCAAGAGCGGCAGCGTCCCACGCATGACCCCCGCCTCGCCCCAAGCGTATCGAAAACTGTTTAAGACCGCCGAGACGCCCGTCGATTTTCGTTTGACCGGCTTTAGCTTCAGTTGGTCGTCCGATTTCGCAGGCAACAGCCACACCTCGCCATGCGGGGTCGGAATCGCCGTGGCAACCACGTTGTTGGCTTGGTCTGCGATGGACATGCGAGATCCTCGATCAGGAGGTGAATGAGCGGAGCAAGTCGTTTCTAGGATGGCAGCAATTGATTCGCCACGATTCGCTTGCAGTCATGATAAACATTGTAACGATCGGGCTTGGTGAATCCGATCAGCGTCATTCCGTGCCGCTGTGCCAATTCAATCGCCAAGCTCGATGGCGCTCCCACCGCGACCATGATCGGAATTCCGACGACCAATGCCTTTTGCACCAATTCGAAACTGATCCGACCGCTGACGACAAGAATCGAGCGAGCAAAGACGCTGGCATCCTCGATCCATTGTCCGCCGATCAACTTGTCCAACGCGTTGTGGCGTCCAACATCCTCTTCGACTGCGAGCAAGCTGCCTTCGCAATCAAACAATCCGCTGGCGTGCAGCCCTCCGGTTTGATCGAACAGTCTCTGAGCATGACGCAGCCGATCAGGGAGTTTTCCGATGGCTTCGGCGGCAACCGTGGGGGTGCCTGGTTTGAGCGGCGATTGAATTTGCACCGCTACCGATTCAATGGACGCTTTGCCGCAAACCCCGCAGCTGCTGGAGGTAAAAAAGTGTCGTTGCAGTCGCTGCAGATCCACCGCAAGCGTCTCTCGAAGTCGCACGCGGACGACCGAACCGCTGCGGCATGGGCGAACCGCAACCACATCGTCACGCTCGGTCACGATTCCCTCGGTGACCAAGAAGCCGATGGCGAGCTTTTCGTCGGCACCAGGAGTTCGCATGGTGATCGAGATCGAACGGTCTTTCTTTTTGCCGTCCTCGTCGATCACCACCCGGATCTCGAGCGGTTCTTCGATCGCCACGAGATCCGAAACCACTGCGGCAGCGTCGGCGCGTACTTGCCGGACCTCAAATTGACGTGCCCCGTTTTCACCGCCCCGTTTTTCGGCTCGCTCGTCAGTCGCTTGCGAGCGGTTCGGTGGGGGCTGGGCAGTCATGAAGTGTCTCGTCGATCCAGCAGTGGCGTTTCCAGTTCGCTGCCGTGTCCACGTTCATTCTACGTTGAACTCAGCAAAGAAACAGCAGTGCCGAACCTAGATGCCCATTTGCTGCAGCATATCGGCAATGCGGCCGAGGGTGTTGGTCAGCAGCGGATGCGACTTTTCGAATTGACGTGCCGATTCACTGATTTGCTCGCTCAGCGTGCTCTCTTCGTCATCGCTTCGCCCCAGTACCGCTTCAATTTCGGCCATGGTTTGCCGCAACCGGGCGACGTCCTCGTCAGCGAGGTCGTCCGCATTTTCCAGTTCTTGATGAACGGTTTGCAGTGCCAAGAGTAGGTCTTCGCGAGTCATTAGACGTCCTTCCAGGCGCGTTGTGCTGCACTGTCCAAGACCGCATCGCAAACCTTTTGCGTTTCGAGTGCATCACGGAAACTGGGGTGCATTTGTTCGCCGGTTTCCAACGATTTCAGAAAGTCGGCGACTTGGTGAATGAACGTGTGTTCGTAACCGATGTTCAAACCGGGAACCCACCAATTTTTCATGTACGGTTGTTCGCCGTCGCTGATGTGCACACTTCGCCAACCGCGAACGATCGAATCGTCGGCGTGGTCAAAGTATTCGAGGCGATGCAGATCGTGCAGGTCCCAGCGAATCGAGGCATGTTCGCCATTGATTTCGAATGTGTACAGGGCTTTATGGCCGCGAGCGTAACGTGTCGATTCGAACAAGCCGAGCGAACCGTTATCGAAATGGCAGAGGAAACTGCATGCGTCGTCGATCTTGACCGGCTCTTTCTTGCCCGTTTCGCTGTGCATCCGCTCTTTGACAAAGGTTTCGGTCACAGCCGAAACATCTTTGATGTTGCCGTTCAGCCAAAGTGCTGTATCGATGCAGTGCGCCAACAAGTCACCGGTCACACCGCTGCCAGCCGCTTCGGCATCCAAACGCCACGTCGCCGCACCGCCCTGGGGCACGTCGGCATTGATCGTCCAGTCTTGCAGGAAGTTGGCTCGGTAATGAAAAATCCGTCCCAAGCGACCTTCGTCGATCAGTTGTTTTGCCAGCGTGACGGCGGGGACACGGCGATAGTTGTACCAGACCATGTTCTTCACGCCGGCCTTTTCGACCGCTTGGCACATCTCTTCGCCATCGGCTTGATTCATTGCCAGCGGCTTTTCGCATAGCACCATCTTGCCCGCTTCGGCGGCGGCGATCGAAATCTCTTTGTGCAAGTTGTTGGGCGTACAGACATCGATGGCGTCGATGTCGTCACGCTTGAGCATCTCGCGCCAATCGGTTTCGACCGATTCATAGCCCCAGTTGTCCGCGAACGCTTGCGCCTTTTCCTTGTTGCGGGCACACACCGCCTTCAAGACCGGCTTGTATTCGCAGGGGAAAAAGTGGTTCGCTTGGGCATAACCGTTCGAGTGAGTTCGTCCCATGAACCCGTATCCAACCATACCAATATTAAGCGGCTTCATCGTGTGTGTTTCCTTGTTGCGTTTGAAAGGCGAGTTCGGTTCGTTCGCGGTGCAGCGTTAGCGAAAGCGGTCTAGACAGTCTGCGTGGTGCAGTGCGTGTCGCGGACCTTGATCATGGTATCGAGAATCGTGTTCCATGTGTGAGGGTCTTCGAGCGTCGCATTGGGGAACATGCATCCGTCCCAGCAAATGTGCTTGATGCCACGTTTCTCGGCGTCCTTGAGCCAATAGCCCGAGCACTTGACGATATCCAGTTTGCCGTTGGGG
>NZ_JBFHFD010000611.1:0-5261 GCF_041583735.1 Novipirellula sp. | reverse complement strand
TCACTTGGCTATCAGAGTCCCATCGACTTCGAGCAAGCCGTCAAAAAACCGTTACTCGTCGGTGAATCCTGATCCACAGGACGCACCATTTACTTTCCCGTTAAGACCGGTCCACTGTCAACTTTTCGTGGGCAATTCCACCTCTCCCCGTGTCTCCGTGTCTCCGTGTCTCCGTGTCTCCGTGTCTCCGTGTCTCCGTGTCTCCGTGTCTCCGTGTCTCCGTGTCTCCGTGTCTCTCCTCGCTGCCTTGCGATAAATTCGCTGCGGGCCTCCTCAGATTCGGTCTTGGGACGTGCGGGCAGCCAACTCGATCAGATCCAACTTCTTCTGCAGTGTTGGAAATTGGACTGCCATCGCGACTAAACAAATCGCGACCATCACAAGATGGATCATGTTCTCGTCCAACATCATCATCACGGCATTGATCACCGCGGCGCCTTCGACGAGCGCCATGCCGATGATCATTCGTGTTTGCGAGGTTGTCAGCAACCTGCTGATTTCGGCTGTCATCGTCACGGTCTCGTCGACCGGCAACTCGACCTCCTCGCCTGACGATGAAAATTGCCGAATCGCCATCCCTTTCAGCAATCGGTTGGCGACAAACGAGGCAATACAGCCAACGAAACAAGCCACCACGCCGATGACCACCATCACCAAGCTGTCGTCCGCAGGTGGGTTGGCAGGCGCTGCGTTGTCTGGCCCACCATCGCTCGACAGGAGGGTCAAATAGGCCATGATCGCGGTGATAAACACTACGGCTTGGATCAAAGCGAACGCAATAATTTGGCTGGTGCGAACCAGTCCTTTTAAGTTGACCTGATTGTCGCTGTTACTGCCGGGGGTCGCCGACGCGAGATATGGATTTTGAATAGGGGTGCGATTCATGATCAATTTCAGAAGGGGCTCTTGCGGGCTAAAAGCTATCGCTGCAATCAACACTGTTACTCAATCAACACTGCCAGATAATTTAGGAAACGGTCGTCGCCCTCAGCTTCGCGATCGAACTGCATCGCTTGCTCCGATAGCCCTTTGACCGCGGTGCGAAAGTCGCGAAGTTTGACGTCGGGGCGATCGGCAATCTTTTGTAATTGATCGCGTAAACGACGCGCCGAATCCACCGCTGGGGATGATCCTCGCAGCAATGCACGCAGGGCAGAAACGACTTGCGGATCACGACAACTTGTGTCTGAACGTGTGAACGCGAGCACCTCAGAAACGATCAGCGCCGTCACATCGGGCTGGCCTGCAGACTCGCTCGCCGCAACCGTTTGACGCCCCGAATCCGCACCCGAATCATTGGAGTTGGGGGTAGCCGGTGGCCGTCGACCGCGACGCCGATCGGCCTGTTTCAAACGACGAAGAAGATCATCTCGCTTAGCCATCGTGACCGCTGCCCGTTAGAAAAGTGACTTCAAAGAATAGAGAAAATTGCCCCCGCTTCATGCATCATTAAACCTTAAACCTCAAAGGAAATGTTGTCCCGAAGCGAAATCACGAATTGCTGAGAACGAAAAAAGCCGTCTGAATCTCAGCCAGAGATTCAGACGGCTTTGAGTTATTTGCCAACGGGAAAGTCGATGGCGATAGAGCCAGCAATCGAGTGACTCGGAATCGGGTCGCTTATTTAGCCAATTTGTCGAGTTCCGATTCCAGCTCGGCGGCGCGAACGTTATGGCGAACCACCCGTCCTCGATCGTCGATCAACATCATGGTCGGCAAGGTTTGCACGCCAAACGTCTTGGCCAAATCGCTCGATTCGAGTCCTCCATCGTCGAACAATTGGATCCATGGCAACGGATTCTGCTTCAAGAAACCCTTGGCCATTTCGCTGGTGGCATCAACATTGACGCCAACCAACACCAAGCCCGCTTTCTGGTAACGAGCTTGCAAAGCACGCAGCAATTTCATGTCCTGTTTGCAAGGTTCGCACCAGGTCGCCCAGTAGTGCAACACAACGGGACGCCCACGCAATTGCGACAGACGAAATGGCTTGCCATCGATCGAGTTTCCTTGCAAATCGATCACCTGTCCGACGGATTCGAGCCGGCGAACGGCGCCTTCGGCTTTCTCGGCGGTGTCGGTCCCTGGGAACGCGGCAGCCACCTTTTTGTAGTAGCCCAGCGCGTCCTTTTCCTTGTCTTCAAACTCTTTGCTAAGTGCCAACTGCAACATTGCCTGAGCCGATTCGGGCATCCGCGGATAGCGATCGACGAACTCAGTGAGCGTTTCCAAATACCATTTTTGCACCTCGGCAAAATCAGCGTCCGGGGTTTGACGCAGTGCGTATTCGGAACCAATCATCATGTATTCGGCGTACGCTTTGAGCGACTCATTGCTGTCACCAAGGGATCGAGCAATCGCTTGCAGCTGCTTGGTGCCATCGGGATAAACACCACTTTGGGTAGCCATACTGACGGTATCGACCAATTGGCGAGTCCATGCGTCTCGCTCGCTTGGATTGTCGGTCGCTTTGATCAACCGTGAAACCAATTGGGCACGTGCTTCATGAAGTTTCGCCAAATCCTTGGGGTTACTCGTCGAAGCAAGTTTGCGATCGATTTCCTCGAGGTCAGTGACCAATTGTTGCGATTGCGCCCCCAGTCCCGAGTCGAATGATGCAGAGGATTGAGCCATGCCGCCGGGCGTGAAGAAATTGCCGGTCGATTGAGCCACTGCATCGCCACCTTCGCCCACCGAAGGCAGATCGACGATTCGCCAGGTATCGCTTACTCGGATGATGGTGCCAACCAACAATTGTCCGTTCCCGGTTGCGTCTTCGAACATCGCGACCGCATTTTCGTAAACGGTGATATCCGCACTCGAGCCATCGGTTCCACTAGGGACAACGCCTGGAGTCGCCGCTGCAAATTGGACCCATTTCGCGTCGCGTCCAACCGCTTTTTGACGTTTGGCAAAGTCTGAAAAATCTTTTGCTGCACGGGTCGCTTTGCTGCTTAAGCGACGAACGGTTTCGCTGCCCAATCCAATCGACTCGAGATCTTTGCCGGTAGCAAGCAGCCGAGCAAAGCGGGCTGCATCGCGATCGGCGAGTGCCGAAACGACTTCGGCGGTCACCTCTTCGGGCGAAATCTGTTTCCAAGAATCGATTTTACCATCTTCGTTTTCGTCGATCCCCCAGCGAGTCCCCGCAGTACCGAGCCAGCGGTATTGATCGGCCTTGGTGTTAAAATCACGGTCAATATCGCGGTAAACCTCGACACCAAACTTGAAATAACACCACAAGTCGACTTTATTGTCGCCGTTGGTGTCGGCAAAACGGCGAAGCAAGGTGCCGTCACCGGAACGCACTTCCCAGCCTGACCAATCGTTGTAATCCAGATCGGCGACGGTGCATTTTGCCACAGCGGCGGGCTCGACCACTTCGTAATCGACATCAGCTTGGACCGGTTTCAACTGCAACGCATCTTTCGCTGAAGGGGTCGCCGCGGCGGCGGGTTGGATCGCGAGCAATCCGCCCACGAACACCCCGGTGGCAATGCGAGCCGCCGTGACCGCGACAGGCCGATCCGCGATTGAAAACGGGCTTTTCAGCTTGTGAATCAAGTCAACCACGCGTGCGACGCGGGTTTTGCATCGAAGAGGTCGTACGGGAGGATGAAGATCCTTCATGCCAAACATTCCATCAAAGAGTCTTGGGAGGGGGGGAGTCCCGCCAGCAACCGAGCGTTGAAAATTCGGCACGATTGCGAGCGGAGTAACAGTCATTGGCCGGATCTTTCCGGTCTTTAGGTTTTGCAGCAATACCAGTTATTGTGCCCGAACCTATCCTTCGGTGGGAATGTCGATTTTCTTGAACAGGCCACCCATGCCAATAAATGTCAAACAAATCGATCTCAATTTGCCCCGCGTCCCCCACCTCGTCCGGAAGCATCGCAACCGCAACCGGAGGGAGTTTGACTCGAAAGTCGAGCGGCACGGACCACGAAATTTGTACCATCGTGGTGTGCGATGGACCGCGCGAATGCCGCGGCATTACAGGGCACTTTGCGTTCGCTATCCCCTAATCCTCATCGAAAACTGCGAGAATCTTTTTGGAAAGGTTAAGTGATGACCGGTGTTAGGCCGAAGAAAAGGATTCCCAAGCGGGATGAGACGCTTCGCAACGAATAACGCAATATTTCGCCGTGCCAAAACGCGGAAAATAACGACCGTTGCAGGAGTCTCGAGCAAAAAAGCAACCAAATTTGTCGATCCGAGGCGTGTATTCCCTTTGACAGCCAAATTAGTTTGCGTAAACTTTGCCCCTCTTGGAACTTTGTGGCAACTAACCAGTGCCACAAACCGAGTAACAAGAGGTGACTTGAAACAGAGTTGATTGCTTGCAATCTTCATCCTGACTTCAAGACAGTTCGGGCGTATAGCTCAGTTGGTTAGAGCGCGTCGCTGATAACGACGAGGTCCCAGATTCGAGTTCTGGTACGCCCACTTAGAAGGAAGTGAACAAGAAAGAAGCGAGAAGTTTGAAAAGAGGAATTTGACCTCTTTACAATTTACCCTTCACCTTTACACTTCCGACTTCCCATGGGGGTATAGCTCAGTTGGGAGAGCGCCTGCTTTGCACGCAGGAGGCCGTCGGTTCAAGTCCGTCTACCTCCACTTACCAAGATCACGAAAGTGGTTGCGGTGAAGTGAAAGATACAGAAGTGTCTCGTGAATCCTTCTTCTCGAAAGATTCGCTCGACACGAACAAAATCTAAACTTTTCCATCAACTGAGGTTGACCCAAAGTTTCAGATCGCTATCTTTCCCTTCTCGATTGAGACACACGTGCGGCGGCCCTTCAAAGGGGCAAAAAACACGACTCTCAAGCGAATCAACCAAACTTCAAGAAACTTTAAAAAACATCTTGAAACGCGGTTGACGAAGAAAACACTCGACAGTATTCTTCGCCCTCACTTGTGAACGACCGGCTGACGCCAAGAACGGAACGCGATTTGCTCGCGGGCCAAAACTGGCACTGGCCGGCTGCTCACAAGGCAGCGTCCGTTGCACTATCGACTTACACTCGAACGCAACGCATTGATATTTGACAATTTGGTTGTTTGGTAGTTGGCATCTGAAAGAGCACTACACTCGCTATTAGAGCAGTTCAGCTCGGGACTCGGTCTTGGGAGGCTCTGTTTCAAACGCGAGAGAAGTGAAAACAAGTTCTGAGAAGCGTTGCCAACGCCTCGATTCGATTCACGCAGCTTTGCTGTGCGGGTCGCAATTAAAAGCGTTGGCGAGAATGTATTCTTATAG
>NZ_JBFHFD010000610.1:0-5272 GCF_041583735.1 Novipirellula sp. | reverse complement strand
TGTTCGCCGATTTCAGCGCGGATCTTTGACGCTTCGGTTGCTGCGGTAAATGTATCGACCGATGTCAATAAAACAGGCATGCCGGATGTATTGCAAATGAGTTGCTGGACCGCCAGCGGTGGCAACATCCCGCCGGTTAACAAGATGCCTGCGGGCGAAGGTCCATTGGCATCAAGAGAAGCCAGTGCACAGCCCGCCAAAATATCACTGCGATCCCCCGGCGTGATAACCAAGCTCGACGGGTACAAACGCTCGAGGAAGTCCGGCAACAACATCGCCGCAACTTTTAGTCGAGTCACCTCGCGATCGAATGTTGTTTCATCACCACTGAATTTGGTCGCATTGAGTCCCACTTGAATCTCGCGAAGCGTCGGTTGACGCAGTAGCGGTTCCTCAGGAAGCAAGTATAAGGGGACTTGGGAAGCCGACGATGTTTGGTTGTAGGCTGACCGCAGCTCCGCTGCGTTCGCAGCATCGATTTGGTTCAGTACCGTGGCAATCACCTGTCCGCCGCGGTCCGTAATACTGTCGTTCCCAATGTAAATCGACTGCATACAGTCTTCGACACTTTTCCCACGCGCCGAATAAACCGGCATGATCGCGCAGCCAAGATTGACCGCGATATCGGAGTTCAATTCAAATTCGATTTCTTGCGCCAATCCTTGAAAACTTGTCCCCTCGACAATCACAAAGTCGCAGGTCTCTTGCAAGTGTTTAAATTGCTGTTGTATTCGTTGGATTAACGCGTCGTAACGATCTTCCGCCAGCATCCGGCGTGCTTCGATTCGCGTCACCCCCGCCATCTCTTCCGGGGCCGTTGTGATCTGGTAACGCGATCGCATCAAGCGAATACTCTGATCATCACTCGGGTGGGTGCGAACGACGGGGCGAAAAAATTCGACGCGGTCAAAGCGACGCATCGCCAATTCCATCACGCCAAGGGCAACCATTCGCTTTCCGGTCGCGTTTTCATTCGTCGCAATATAGAGACTGTCGGGCATACCAAATTGCTGTGGAAGGAGAAATGCAAGGGAGAATAGAATTTGGAATTACAATAAGGATTGTCTAATCCAGCAGCGGCAACGTCGCCCGCTGCTGCGCACTTTGCACCGCCGTATCGACAATTTGTTGACCAATGCGGCTGATTTCCGGGCTCAGCGGTCCTTCGACTTGCCCTCCGCGGGTAATCACATCGACCATGTACTGCACCGGGTTCTGCTGTGGCGGGGCAAGCTCGTCCACAGCGATTGGACGGGCGGCGGGGTGGCTTTCGGTTTGAAGATTAACGACGTCGGCATAGTCTTCGCTGGAAATCGTTCCCCGAGTTCCCACAATCACAAAACCGCACTTGGGGTGTGGTTGGTGTGTCCACGGATCGGTAAAGGTTCCCCAGCGAGTTTCAAACTTGGACAAACCGGTGTCATAGCGGGCAACAATGATACTGTGCTCGTCCACCTCTAAACCCTCTGGCTGGTCGACAACACAGCTGACTTCGATCGGACGACGGCCGTTCATGAACCACGTCCCCAGCGTCGTTCCGTAGCCGGCATAATCAAGCAGCGACCCACCCCCTTGGTTTCGCTTGTAAAACCAGCTGTTGGGTTTTTCACGTTCGACATCGCTGGCGGTGCGTTCGACCTTATCGGCGGCATGCCACAGCGGTCCACGATTGCCGCCATAGTGATGCACTTCGAGGACCTCGCCGATCATGCTTTCGTCGATCAATCGCTTGGCGGTGCGATGCGACGGCATCCAAGTCAGTGGCCAATTGATCGCCAATCGGCTGCCCGAGGCCTGCGTGGCCGCGATCATGCGGTCGGCTTCGGCCAGCGACCCGGCAAACGGCTTCTCGACCATAATGTCGCAACCGAACGGAGCCACTTTTTCGACCCACTCGCCATGATGCGACGCCGCCGGGCAAAGGATCACCAGATCGGGCTTGGTTTGCTGTAGACACGCCACATGATCGGTAAAAATCTGTTCCTCGGGAACATGAAATGATTTTGCCGCAGTCGTCATTCGCTGAGGATCATCGTCGCACAGTCCGACGATCTCGGCGCCGGGGTGTTCGTGCACCATTCGCAACAAATCCCCCATATGAAAATGGTCAAAGTTGATACCCGCGATTTTAAATCGAGCCATGTCCGAAACACTAACAGCAAGGGGGTGAGGGATGGAAAAAATCGTGTCATCGGCGTCACCGTGAACGACGATCCATTGTAGCGTTTTGCAACGCCCTGAATGTGCGAGTGGATCACAATTCCGTTAGACTGACCCAACCCCCAATACGCACGGCAGCATCCAAGCCATCGACGATGCTGCCGCTTCTCAGTCAAAAATATTTCTCCTGTCGATGAAAACCAAGAGTGAGACCAAGATGCTTTCTGAAACGCAAGTCAACGGAGGAAACCCTCCGCGAACCCACCCTCTCATTCGCTCGATCCTATTGGCCGCCTATGTGTTCTGTCTTTGCTTTTGGACGACTTCGGCGATCGCAGAACCCCATGATTGGGAGAACGAACAGATTGTTTCACGGAACAAGCAACCGCCACGAGCCACCTCGCTGCCGTTTTCCGATCGTGCGGGTGCGATGCAGGCGACTCCAGAGGCGACCCCTTATTTCCAAAGTCTCAATGGGATCTGGAAATTCAACTGGGCAAAACAACCGAGTGAGCGGCCCGCGGATTTTTACCTCCCCGATTTTGACGTCCGTGACTGGGATGATTTGGCGGTACCGAGCAATTGGCAGTTGCATGGTTATGGCGTTCCGCTTTACACCAACATCCCCTACCCGTTTAAAAAAGATCCGCCTCGCGTGATGGGCGAGCCGCCCAAACACTTCACCAATTTTGATCAACGCAATCCGGTCGGATCGTACCGCCGGCAGTTTGCGATCCCAGACGATTGGAAGGATCGCCAAACGTTCCTGCAATTTAATGGTGTCGACTCGGCGTTTTATCTGTGGGTCAATGGCGAAAAGGTTGGCTACAGCCAGGACAGTCGCACCCCTGCACTATTCAACATTTCGTCTTATCTAAAACCAGGCGACAATACATTGGCCGTGGAGGTCTATCGCTACAGCGACGGCAGCTATCTGGAGGATCAAGACTTTTGGCGACTCAGTGGAATCTTTCGCGACGTCTTTCTGTGGTCGGCAGCCGCACTACAAGTGCGTGATTTTTTTGTGCATACCGACTTGGACTCGGATTACAAAGACGCAAAATTGTCGGTGGATATCGAAATCGCCAATACAAACAACACGCAGCAGAGCTTCACGGTCGAAGCCGAACTGATCGACGATCGCAATCAAACGGTCTTCGGCGATGTGATCGCGACTGGAACGGTTCCCGCCAACAGCTCAACGAACCGAACGCTAACGAAAGAAGTCATCGCGCCGAAGCTTTGGTCAGCAGAGAAACCAAACCTTTATCGATTGCTTTTGACGCTGCAGGATGACCAGGGAAAAGTCATCGAAGTGACGACTTCGCGAGTCGGTTTCCGCAAGGTCGAAATCAAACAAGGCCGACTGCATATCAACGGCAAATACGTCTATTTAAAAGGCGTCAATCGGCACGAACATGATCCCGACACGGGACACACGGTCTCGGTCGCCTCGATGATCGAAGACATCAAGTTGATGAAGCAGTTCAACATCAACGCAGTCCGTACCAGCCACTATCCAAATGACCCGCAGTGGTACGATCTATGTGACCAATACGGATTGTACATGGTCGATGAAGCGAACATTGAATCGCATGGAATGGGTTACGGCGGTGAATCGCTCGCCAAGGATCCCGCTTGGGGCAAAGCCCATATGGACCGCACCGTACGGATGGTCGAGCGTGACAAAAATCATCCCTCCGTGATCATTTGGTCGCTCGGTAACGAAGCCGGCAACGGCGTGAATTTCATGGCGGATTACGACTGGATCAAACAACGTGATCCATCGCGTCCGGTCCAGTATGAACGAGCGGGTTACCGTGACCGAAACACCGATATTCGTTGCCCGATGTATGCCGGCATCAATGAAATCGTCAAGTACGCGTCAAACAATCCCGATCGACCTTTGATCTTGTGTGAATACGCTCATGCGATGGGCAACAGCGTCGGTAATTTCCAAGATTACTGGGACGCGATCGAGTCCCACGATCACTTGCAAGGCGGTTTTATCTGGGATTGGGTTGACCAAGGCCTTCGTAAACCAATCCCCGCCACCTGGGTCGTGGCCGACCAACAGAATCCAGGCCAAACCGCGAAAGTCCTCGGAGACGTCGATGCGGAAAACGGCGTCACCGGGGCGGTCGTCGTCGACCGTTCTGACGCCTTACAGTTGCCCCAAGCCTTGACACTCGAAGCGGTATTTTACGGCAATCACGCGTCGGTCTATTGCCCGCTGATTTCCAAGGGCGACCACCAATACCTGCTGCGGCTTGATGGCAGCGGAATCAACTTTACGCTGTACACCGATGCATGGAAAG
Source organism: Novipirellula sp. (assembly GCF_041583735.1). Lineage (NCBI taxonomy): Bacteria > Pseudomonadati > Planctomycetota > Planctomycetia > Pirellulales > Pirellulaceae > Novipirellula > Novipirellula sp. The sequence continues at coordinate 794 of NZ_JBFHFD010000610.1, read as the reverse complement.
GATTGAGCGTTTCCTATGCGGACGCCAAGCTAAACAATGGCCTGAATCGCATCACGGCAACTTACGACGGCAAACACCAACGACTGTACGTCAACGGAAAACAAGTGGGTGAAAAGGAGTTGCAAGGCAACATCAGCCCAAGTGTTTTTGATGTCAACATTGGCCGCAACTCGGAGGTCCTCAATCGAGTGACCTCGCTACCGATTCGTGAAGCGAAAATTTACGATCGTGCATTGTCGGCCGACGAAGTCGCGACCGTAAAGCAGCGGAGCACACAGGGACTCGTCTTGGACCTCGATCTGACGAAAACCCGCGAGCAACCGCGACCGGCCAACAGCCCCGACACCTTCTTTGCCTATGGCGGTGATTTCGGAGACCAGCCTAACGATGGCAATTTTTGCATGAATGGACTTGTCCAACCCGATCGACGTCTCAATCCCCATATTTGGGAAGTCAAAAAGGTTCATCAAAACATCAAGGTGACTGCGATCGATTTGGCCCAAGGCAAGTTCGAAGTCAAAAACAAGTTTCTATTCACCAATCTGAACGAATTTGTCGCTCATTGGGTGATCCGCCGTGATGGCGACGCCATTCGCTCTGGAACGCTCGACCGATTGAATATCGAGCCGCTAACAAGCCAACAAATCACGTTGCCTGTGGACGGATTGGACGACAAGATCGGTGAAAATCTATTGACGATTTCGTTTGAATTACCCGCCGCAGTCCCTTGGGCCGATGCCGGCCACCGGATCGCATGGGACCAATTTGAGTTGCAGTCCCCGGCAGCGAACTCG
>NZ_JBFHFD010000609.1:0-5298 GCF_041583735.1 Novipirellula sp. | reverse complement strand
TGCGATTGATCCTCAATCAATCGACTTCGTGATGCTCTGCACCCAGACGCCGGATTACCCGCTGCCAACCACCTGCTGCTTGATCCAAGATCGGCTCGGCTTACCCACTCGCTGCGGCGCCCTCGATTTCAATCTGGGCTGCAGCGGCTTTGTGTACGGCCTGGCGATGGCCGACGGACTGATCCAAAGCGGAGTCGCCAAAAACATCCTTCTGCTGACAGCGGAAACGTACAGCAAATACATTGACGCCGACGATCGCAGCCTGCGAACGATCTTTGGCGATGGTGCAGCGGCGACGCTGGTGACCGCCAGTGAAGAAAAATCGCTGTGGGGATTCCAGTTTGGTAGCGATGGCAGCGGCGGAGACATGCTGATTGTCGGCGACGGTGGCAGCCGGCCAAGCGAAGACGCGATCAAGCCACGACACCGCAAACGCTGGAAAAGCCGCCTCTACATGGACGGACCGAGTCTAATCAATTTCACGGTCGAAGCGGTTCCGCGATTGATCGGAGAAATCCTGTCCGATAACGGGCTGACCGATGCCGATATCGATCGCTATCTGATGCACCAAGCGACCTGGAAAATGCTCGACCAACTTCGCGGGCGTATGGACGTCGCCCCCGAACGAATCCCTATCGAACTTGCCGATGTGGGCAACACCGTCTCATCAACATTGCCGATTTTGATCGATCGACTTCGAAGTCGCGGCGAATTGAAGCCAGAATCGGTTAATATGCTGGTAGGATTCGGAGTGGGATTGTCTTGGGCCGGCGGGCTTTGGCGAGACGTCTACGCGACCTAAAATGACAAGTGAGCGGGGGGCACGGCAAACGCACTCGAACTGACACTCGAACTGACACTCGGCGGCCAGACGCTATCGCCAAGCCGCTGCGATGACCCTGCTCAATACCGCCACCTCCAATTTTGCCGACTTGAATGCGATCTGCGGTGCAACTTGCCAACGCTGCACCGCTCCCTGCTCCCTGCTTCCTCAGCAGGGCGCCATGAAATGCCCGTTTTTTTCAATACCCTTGCGACCTGCTCGCTTGTCGCAAAACGGAGAAATCCACGATGCCAGAAAATCTTTCAGGGCGACTACTGATTGCGTCACCGTATTTGGGCGATGGGAATTTCCTCCGTTCGGTCATCTTTATTGTTCGGCATGATCCCGAGGGCGCCTTCGGGCTCGCGATCAACCGGCCCACCGAAAACCGATTTCGAGACGTCGTAGCACTCAGCACCACCGCAGGAGGCGAACCCCGCGAGGACGACTTTATCTACCGGGGCGGCCCCGTCGAAGGCCCGCTGCTGGCACTGCACAACCTAGCTGGGATTGGCGATCCCTGCGGCCCCGTCTCTTTGGCTGATCCGAGTTCGCCGCTCGGACCCGGAGAATCGGTCACCGGCGGAGCCAAGTTTACGATCGAAGACCACCCCGCCGACCCGTTCGGAAGCATGTCGATCGACCTGGGGAATCCGCCCGCCTGGATCACCGGCGACGACGACCACCTACGAATTCTGCTCCATCGCCGCGACGCCAAGGTGCGGTACATTGCCAACTACAGCGGCTGGGGCCCCCAACAGCTCGACGAAGAACTACGAGTCGGAGGCTGGTTGGTCGGCAAGCCCGATAGCGATATCCTGTTTGGCGACGCAGACAAATCCTGGGAATTGGCTGTTCGCCGATGCGGCCACGACATTCTCCACTCGATGGCCCCCGGCGTGCACTTCGGTGACCCTAATTTGAATTGAGCGTCGTTTCGATCGGATTTGCTGGAATTTTTCGCTGCGGAATCACTCTAATTTGGGTGCTCACAGCGGCCATCCAACCTGAGCGTATGACTGAAATTGATCCTATCCTCGAGCCTCCTCAATGCGACAATTTGCGATCGGTGATATCCATGGATGTGCCAAGGCACTCAGGTCACTGATCGAGACAATTGCCCCCACTGCGGATGACGAACTGATCTTCCTGGGCGATTACATTGACCGCGGCCCTGACAGCAAAAACGTGATCGACCAGATCCTGGAACTGCAAAACCGCTGTCGCGTGATCGCCCTACGAGGCAACCACGAGATCATGTTAATGGGGGTCACCGCAGGACTCGACGATACCATCTGGCGAAACAGTGGCGGCCACGCGACGCTGGCCAGCTATGGCGGTTCACTGCAAAAGATTCCCGACGATCACATCGACTTCTTTCGCTCGCTTCGAGCATTTTACGAAGTCGAAGAATCAATCTTTGTTCACGCGAATTACGTGCACAGCGTTGCAATGCCGCTGCAAGACGAAGCGACGATGTTCTGGAAGCATCTCGACTTTCCGTTGCCGCTACCGCACTGCAGCGGCAAACGCGTCTTCCTCGGCCACACGCCTCAGCCCGGAGGCAACGTATTGGACTCGGGCTACTTTGTCTGCATCGACACCTACTGTTTTGGCGGTGGCTACCTAACCGCGATCGAACCCTCGACCGGCGAAACAATCCAAACCGATCGCCACGGCCACGCACGCCGAACACCGATGCGAACGATTGCGGATCGATTCGGCAGGGCGACCCGTTTTCTGGGAAACAAAATCCAATCGATCAAGCGTCCCAAGTCGCGATAATTCTTTTTCGCTGCGATTTCGCCGCTTCGCGGACCACCAAAGTGGCGTCACCAAAGTGGCGTCATCACGATCGATTCGCCGCACGTTGGCGAATCACTTCAGGGCTGCCCCCAAAAGCGACGGGCCGGGCCCAAAAGCGACGGGGCGGGTCAAAAAACTCGCAAAAATAAAACTTGCTTCTCCAGCACGCAGCGTCTATCGCACTACAGGCCGCAGTACAGCAGGTCAGTTCGAGAGGCTCGATGTTCACCATACAAATTACGACCGGCCGTGACGCTCCCATCTTTCGGCAGATTGTCGAACAGATTCGAGCGGCGACCGCTGGCGGAAAACTTCGTACCGGGGATCCGCTGCCGAGTGTCCGTGGATTGGTAATCAATCACAACACGGTCGCAAGAGCTTATCTGCTTTTTTTCCGAACCAGAACTGGGATCGCTGGTACAGAAGCAATTCGCAAAAGTGATGAGTGATCCCAAGGAAAGTCATCATGAGTGATACAGCAGCTCCGGCGATTTCAGCGACGGATCAGCGGGCAGCGTTGACGAATTTCTGGATTGCCGATGGCAGCGGCGACTCGAACTGAACCTCCTCGCCCGTCACGGGATGGGTAAACGCCAACGAGCGAGCGTGCAAGGCGATTCGTTTGCGAACCCAAAATGGATGCGATGCTCGTTTCGCTTGATAGCGAGGATCTCCCAAAACCGGGTGACCGGCGTCAGCAAACTGAACGCGGATCTGGTTTCGCTTTCCCGTTTCCAACTGAACTTCGACCAACGTGGTATCGGCCATCCGCCGGACGACGCGAAAGTGCGTGATCGCCGTCTCGGTATCACGCGATGGCTTGGTCACGTAGCGACCCAAATTGCTGCCGGTCGCCGGATGGGAATGGTAGGTCCCTTCATCGTCTGCAATCACTCCGGCCACAATCGCAGTGTAGACCCGCTGAGGCTTTCGCTGTTTGAATTGCTCGATCAACTGCTTCGCAATCGCTTCGTGCTTTCCGAAAACCAACAACCCGCTGACTTCGCGATCAAGCCGATGGACGACACACGCTTCCTTTTGGCTTCGCGAATGGCTGAGGTAAATCGAGATGCGGTCGACCAACGAATTCGGCTCTCCATTGTCCGTCGGCACCGTCAGCGTGCCAGCCGCCTTGTCGACCACGATCAGGTGCTCGTCTTCAAACACGACACTAAACGTGCGATCGTCCCAGGTTCGTTTCTTTTCACGATAGCGTTGGTGTGGATCAAACCGCAACGAAACCACGTCACCGACCTTCACCGAACCCGCAATCCCTTTGCAAGGATGCCCGTTCACGGAAACGCAACCGTGATCAAACATCCCCCGCACCTGGCTGCGAGAAACCCCCGCCAAATCACGGACGATCAAATCGATCCGCCCCGCCTTCTCTTCGTCGACAGTCAATGAAAGCGTTTTAATCGGCATAAGAAAATCAGAGTCAAAACAAGAAGGCTAGGAAACGGATATGGACGTAAAAATGGAAAAACACCTTCGCAGGCATCCCAAGCTCCGTATTATCACTGGCAAACGCGACTTTCGCCAGGACGCTGCTCGAACGACTAGCGAGAAGCCACCCCCTACTGGTTTGCCTGCCGCTTTACTCGATGCTTTTCGACTGCCATGCTTTTAAATCGCTACGGCGGGATTGCCATGCTTGGATTGCCTGGCACCGCGAACCACGTTTTTACTTGAAACCGTTTTTTTTTCTACCACACATTAGCAACGAGACATTGATGAAAACGATTCGCTGGGGCCTGATTGGATGTGGCGACGTTTCGCGAAAACGAGTCGCGCAAGCCATCCTCGACGCTCCGGGCAACGAGCTCGTAGCCGCCTGCCGACGCGATCCCGTCCGCTTGAACGAATTTTGCGACTCGCTCTCGATCGCTCGCCGCTACACCGATGCCCGCGAATTGATGAACGACGCCGACGTCGATGCCGTCTATATCGCCACGCCGGTGCGAGCACACCTGCCCCAAACTCAAATGGCTGCGAGATGCGGAAAACATGTGTTGGTCGAAAAACCGATGGGCATGGACGTCGCCCAGTGCGACGAAATGATTGACGCTTGCAGCAAGGCGGATGTCAAACTTGGTGTCGCCTACTATCGACGGTTTTATCCCATCATCGATCGCATCGAAACGCTGCTAAAAAGCAATGCAATTGGCACTCCGATGGCGATTTCCGCGGTCACGGCCACGCCACTTGCGATGCAGTCGGGCGATGAAGGTTATTGGCGAACAACGATGGCTGAAAGTGGCGGTGGAGCGTTAATGGATGTCGGCAGCCACCGCATCAACGTTTTCCTGCACCTGTTCGGGCCAATCGCAGAGGTTAAATCGATTTGCGGGACCGTCGCGGCCGACTACGAAGTCGAAGACACCGCGACCGTATTACTGCGTTTTCAGCGGGGACCGATCGGAACGCTACAATGCCATTTTGGTGCCGAAGATCCTGATGAATTTACGATTATCGGTACGCGAGGACGACTGCGAGCATGCCCGCTGAACGGTGACAAGCTGATCATCGAAATCGACGGCAAAGAAACCATCGAAACGTTGCCACCCGCGGCCAATTTTTGCGAACCGCTGATCGCCGATTTCGCCGATGCGATACGCAACGATCGCCCCCCTCGCGTTGACGGAAACGAAGGTCGTGAGACAAACGTC
>NZ_JBFHFD010000608.1:0-5311 GCF_041583735.1 Novipirellula sp. | reverse complement strand
TCGCGGTTTCGATCATCGCTCTGATTGTCACCTGTGGACTCGCCTGGATCGCATCCGCGCGAAGCCGGTTTCGTTCGTCAGTGGTTTGGCTCGAGGTGTGTCGTGTCCTGTTGGTTGCGTTTGCGGTGGTGCTGTTGAATCAGCCCGAGGTGATCTACCAAATTGATCCCACCCGTCGTCCCACGGTGGTGATTTTGGGCGACGATTCGCTCAGCATGGAAACCGCCGATGTGGGCGACCCGTCCGAGCCCACGCGAACTCGTCGTGATTCGATTCGTCACTTGATGGACAAGCAAACTTGGGCCGCAGTCGAGCAGGAAGCGGATGTGGTCGTCGTGTCGTTCGCCATTGGTAATGAAAACGATCGCACCGATATCGATGCAGCACTCGCCTCGGCGATCGATGGCTACCCCAATCTGCGTGCGGTGGTGTTGGCGTCCGATGGAGACTGGAACGCGGGCGCGGCGCCGGTTCAGCAGGCGACGCAATTCCGCATGCAGCAAATTCCCATCTTTACCATCCCGGTGGGCAGCAAAGAGCGACTTCCCGACGTCGAATTGCTCAGCTTTGAAGTCCCCGCATTGGGTGTTGCCAACAAAACGTTGCGGATTCCCTTTTCGGTCGAAAGTTCGTTAGCTCAGGATCATCGCGCCGTCGCCAAGTTGACCGCTTCCGATGGCACCGAGGTGACTCACGAGTTCACCATCCATGCGATGGGGCAAACCGTGGATGCCATATTGTGGAAGCCACTGCAGACTGGCGAATTCCAATTGACGTTGACGATCCCGCCGCACTCAGGCGAACGCATCACGAGCAATAACGAACTTTCGATGCCGATCTCGATTCCCGAAGAGCAATTGAAGGTGCTGGTCATCGAGTCGCGGTCACGTTGGGAATACCGCTACCTCCGCAATGCCCTGTCACGAGACCCTGGAATCGAAGTTTCGTGTTTGCTGTTTCACCCCGGTTTGAGTAAGACCGGCGGTGGCAATCGAGACTACATCGCGTCCTTTCCGGATGACTTGGCCGAGCTTTCACAATACGACGTAGTGTTTCTCGGCGATGTCGGAGTCGGCGAAGATCAGTTGACTGAAGAACAGTGTCGTTTGCTAAAGGGGCTGGTCGAACAACAGGCGAGCGGGCTGGTCCTGATTCCGGGAATGGCGGGGCATGAGATGTCGCTTGTCGATTCTCCGCTCGGCGATCTGTTGCCAGTCACGTTGGATGAATCACAGCCGACGGGCTGGGGATCGAGAGCGGCGAGCCACTTTGCCTTGACCGAACTCGGACGCCATAGTTTGCTGACGAAGCTTGCAGATAACGATGATGCCAACGCACGCGTTTGGGCAGGTTTGCCGGGATTTCAGTGGTACGCTCCGGTCGTGCGTGCGACGGCGGGTGCCGAGGTTTTGGCGGTTCATGAAGACGCATCCAATCAATACGGTCGAACCCCGCTGGTCGTCACCCGTTCGGCCGGCGCAGGCAAGGTGTTATTCATGGGAACCGACGGTGCATGGCGTTGGCGACGCGGCGTCGAAGACTTGTATCACTATCGGTTTTGGGGACAAGTCGTTCGTTGGATGGCGTATCAACATCGCATGTCCAAGGGGCTGTTCTACGCGCCCGAGCAGCCTCGCGTGAACCAGCGAGTCACGCTCAATGCGAATCGCTTGGACGACGATGGGAATCCGTTGGTCGCCGGTGAGGTATCGGTTCGGATCGTCGCTCCGTCTGGAAAAATCCAAACCGTTGTTCTGGAAAATGTGGACGATACCTGGGGGGCTTACGCCGGGACGTTCATTCCAAGCGAAGCGGGCGAATATCAAGTGATGATGTTGTCCGGTTCCAGCGACACTCCGTTCGAAACCTCGATCCATGTCCAGCACGCCCAGTTGGAGCGGATCGGCAAACCCGCACGCCCCGAGGTATTAGCGGAAATCGCCAAGGTTTCGCGAGGGGAGGTGTTTTCGCTCGATCAAACCGACGCGGTGCTCGGCGCAGTGAAAACCATTTCGATTCCGACGACGCAAACACGCCGTGTTCAATTGTGGAGCCATCCGCTGATCGCCATCCTGCTGATTGGGCTGCTCGGTCTGTTTTGGATCGCTCGAAAGCGAGTCGGTTTGATGTAGTCGCACGTCCGCTTTGGCATGGATCGTCACCGAGTAGAATGACGAATTGTAGTTAGCAACACTATCGAGGTAACAAGCAAACCCTTGAGCGTCTCCTTTCCCAACGACCGTAACACCCGTTTGATGGTTCCGCACTCGCTGCGCGAACAGTTGGTGGCATTTCGTAATCGCGTTTGGACCGCGAAAGTGGTCGAGTCGATCTCGATCGTGATGGTCGCTGTGGTGGTTTCACTATTGCTTGTCATTGCACTCGATCGGTTTTGGGATACCCCGATCTTGCTGCGGTTGGCGATCTTGCTACTGATTGTTGCGGTCGGACTGGTCATCCCCTGGGCGTTGTACCAATGGGTGTGGAAGTGCCGAAGTCTTAACCAGATCGCCCGCTTGTTGCGAGTTCGAGAGCCCGGTATCGGTGGCCAATTGTTAGGCGTCATCGAGTTGGTCGAAAGCGACCGAGAGCAATCGCGTTCCCCAGCGTTGTGCCAAGCCGCAATGGTGCAAGTGGCTGAGATCGTCAAGCAGCGAGATCTTGGCGAGGCGGTTCCGCCCACCTCGCTTCGTATGCTTACCGCTGTACTTGCTGTCACGCTGCTGCTGCTCGCGGCATTAGCGATGATTGCCATGCCGGTGCTTCGCAGCGGTTGGGATCGATTGATGATGCCTTGGCGGGCGACTCCACGATTTACGTTCGTGGAAATGGAACCGCTTACAAATCGCTTGATTGTGCCACACGGAGAGTCACTGCAGTGGCAGGTCAGTTTGAAACCCGAAAGTCGCTGGCGTCCTCGGGCGGCCACGCTTCATTTGGATGGTTTGTCGCCCATCGTCACCACCCGCGAGAGCAATTCGTATGTTTTTACGCTGCCGCCGCGTAACGAAGTCAGCGAAATGCAGTTGCAGGTGGGCGACGCGAAGCAATCCGTTTTGCTTGTTCCGACGCTGCGACCTGCACTCACCTCGATTGTCGCCGAAATGCATTTGCCCGACTATTTGCAACGACCTGATCCGATTGCAATCGACGTGCGAGGCGGAACCTTAAGTGCGGTCGAGGGCAGTTACGGCGACGTATCGGTGACGGCGTCGAGTCCACTTCGCACTGCGTCGGTCAATGATCTGCCGGTGCAGGTTTGGAACGATTCCTTTGCAGCGCCAAACATTACGGTTGGAAGCGAAACGCCATCGCTGCGATTTGATTGGCATGACGTACATGGACTCGCAGGCCTGTCGCCGTTTGAATTGCATGTCGAAGCGATTCCTGATGCGGCTCCCACCGTTGCGGCCCAGAATCTCGCTCGCGAAAGCGTCTTGCTCGAGACGGATCAAGTCAATTTTCAACTGCTGTCGCTGGACGATTTTGGGATCAAACGTGTCGGTTTCGAGTGGATTCGAAACGAGGATGCGGCGCCCGCGAATTCCCGCGGCGAAAAAGTTTTGGCCAGCGGGCAGGCTCATGACTCGTCGCTGCAAGTCGATGCGGTCTTTTCCGCACAATCGCTGGGCATCGAACCGGGGATCGTCGAGCTGCGTTTGTGGGCCGAGGATTATTTGCCGGGTCGCGAGCGTCAATTTTCGACACCTTACACCTTTTACGTGATGACGGCTCCGCAGCATGCCCAGTGGATCGCAAACCAAATGGAAAAATGGCACGGTGCGTCGCTGGATGTTCGTGATCGTGAACGCGGGTTGCACGAGCGGAATAAACAGCTGCGGGCGATGCAGCAGGACGCGCTTTCTAGCGATGAAGTGCGGAATGAGCTAAGGAAGCAAGTCACCGCGGAAAATGCGAACGCCCGCCAATTGGCCGAACTGACCAAGCAGGGTGAGTCGTTGTTGCGACAGGCGTCACGCAATTCCGAGATCGAAGCAGAACAAGTCCAGCAATGGGCCGAGATGCTGCAAACGCTCGATGACATCTCCGAGAATCGAATGCCCTCGGTCGCCGAGTTGCTGCAGAAAGCATCGACTGAAATAGCGACCAGCAAGAGTGATGCTGCCGAATCTGCAAAAAGCTCAGCGATGCAGTCGAGCGAACAACAGAGCAGTACGTCATCGAGTGACACTGATACTTCCGATTCGGAGTCATCCGAAACGCCCAACTTGGTCGATCAGGAATCGTCACAACAACCCACCGGTCCGACTGAATCGGGCAAGGAAGAGGCAGGCAAGGAAGAACCGGCGGATGATTCCAATTCGCGATTGGACAAGGCGGTGACGATCGTTACCGGCCCCGTGAAAGAAACTGCACAAGAATCCGACGCCAGCGAGTCGGAGCCAGCGGCTGCGGAATCAAATTTGGATGCTGCGATCGAGGAACAGGAAAAATTGTTAGCCGAATTTGAAAAGGTGTCTGACGATCTGGATACCGTGATGGCGAATCTCGAAGGCAGCACGCTGGTCAAGCGTTTGAAGGCCGCATCGCGTCAGCAGGCCCAGGTGGCTGATGAACTCGCGGCTCGCATCGAGGGGCTGTTTGGGGCAGCCGATTCAATCTCATCGGCCGATCGAGCGGTGATCAAGCGATTGGCGATGACCGAACTCGACAGCACTCGAACGCTGGCTGCGATCATGTCGGACGTGGACGGTTATTATCGCCGCCGGAATTTGATGCGGTTCAAATTGGTGCTCGAAGAAATGAAGCAGCTCGATATGCTGTCGTCGCTGACGAAACTGAGTCGCCAAGTCGCTGAGGATCAAGGCTTGGTGATGGCTCAAGCCGAATTTTGGTCCGATACGTTGGATCGTTGGGCGGATGATCTGATCGAGACCGGTGACGGCGAGAGTGAATCGGATGACAAGAAACTTGCGTCACTGCCGCCCGAGGCGGTTTTGGAGATGTTGCGAATTCTCGAAGGCGAAGTCGATCTTCGCGAGGCGACGCGTGTGGCCGAGCAATCCAAAGCAAGCGTCAGCGATGAAGAGTATCTGCAAGATGCGATTGCGTTGAGCGATCGGCAGACGAAGCTTCGCCAGCGAAGCGAACGGTTGGCAGGTGAATTGGAATCGCTACCCGATGGCTTGGTGCATTTTGAAAGCGATATCAATTTGTTATTGATGGTCAGCCAAACGATGAACGAAGCAGCCAGCTTGTTGCGTTCGCCGAGTACCGGCACCGAAACGATCGCAGCGCAAACCGAAGTGATCGAGATGTTGCTGCGGTCCAAGCGGATCAATCCGCAAGG
>NZ_JBFHFD010000607.1:0-5312 GCF_041583735.1 Novipirellula sp. | reverse complement strand
GCGACAACGCCACCGACAATCCCCGGTGGTCCAGGCCAACTGCCACCCACGCCTGATACGGGGCCCGTGGCTCCGGCATTACCCTCAGGGCCGGCGAAATCGGATCGAGTTCACGTCGAGAGTTGTGGTCGTGACAATCCTGTTCGCGTCGGGCAACCGATTCGCTACACGCTGCGTGTCACAAATGATTCGGATCAAGTGGATGGCGAAGTCAGTGTGCGGTTCAACTTGCCACCGGGTGTGGCGGTCGAACGGGTTACACAGCGGCGGAGTCCTTCTGGCGGCGAATTCGATGTCAAAGCGGGTGCAATCTACTTGGCTGATATCCGATCGATGCGTCCCAATGAGACGGTTGAGTACGATATCGTGATGAGTAGCAATCAACCGCAAACATTCGAGTTGAATGTGGAATCGGTCAGCCGTCGCGGCCCTGGCGGCGTCGACAGCGTGCAAACCGAAGTGATCCCGTAAACAAACGTAGCATAGGCTTCCAGCCTGTGTTCACGTGGGATAAGCTTCCAGTCTGTCATCAAATGTTAATCTAACTGCATCCGCAGCTTATAAGGGTTGCGTTATCGATCGCGGCAGTTGCGAAACAAATTCGCAAGATCCACGATAGTGCATGTCAAGCGATTTCTTGCAAACGGTGAAAGATTGCTTCACAGCAATGCACGATTGTTGGGCTCGTGCCGTCTTGGTGCGGTGGCGCCGTCTGAAGCACATTGTGCAAGTTGCACGCGTTCGTCCTGGTGCGCGGACGCCGCATTCTTTCTTCGACTTTCTCGCGTCACGCGACGATGAATACATTTAGCCTGGCAGACCTCCTCCGGTCTTCTTGCAGCATCCCGAGAACACCCTCCTCGGTTCGTTGTTTTAGACAGCGAAAAAATGTCGGCGAGTCAATGAACGTCGACGCGTACCAGTCCTGAAATGATGCACAATGCGGTGCCCTCCCTTTATCGCAGCGTGTCTCTTGGTCCGCGTCGGCGTTCCTATGGCCAAGCAACCTTGTATCTCCCATTTCAATGCGCCAAGCATCCACCCCCTCCCGGAGGCACCATGGCCAAAAAAGACACTTTCCGCGTCGTCGCACGCGGTCGCGACGGTTCGTTGTTGATCCATGACTATCCAACGAGTGATCCGCTTCTAAAGATGCACGTTCAAATCGGGACGGATGACTGCAGTACCGATTTGGAACTGCGTGGGATGCCGGTGTTTCGCGGGCTGATCGGCCCGATGCCCGAAGGCAAGACGATCGTGCGTTACGAGACCCCCGACGTCTTCGAGGCGATGACCAAAGAATGGGCCAGCGCCAAGCCGCGACGTCGAACACGGCGTTCGGCCAAAGAAATCGCAGCTGCCGCGGCCGCATCGTAACGCGAATCGCAATGTCGCTTCGTTGGGTGAGCCGTGACGCGTAAGCGGCCGGGTCTGCTGTAGGACCCGGTGCCTTACGACCCACGGTTCACGGGAATCACATGCTGCACGCTACTTTCGCGGAGCGATAGGCGACTATGCCCGACGTGCGGCTTTTAATACCGCGCCGGTCACGCTCTCTTTGCATTTGATGATCTCCGCGGGCGTTCCCGTCGCGACGACGCGTCCGCCGGCACTGGCGGCCCCAGGCCCGAGGTCGATGATGTAATCGGCCGCTTGCATCAACATCGCGTTGTGCTCGACCACGACCAATGAATGACCGTCGGCGATCAAGGCATCAAAACAATCAACCAGCCGCACGATGTCGGCAAAATGTAGTCCCGTTGTCGGTTCATCCAAAATGAACAGCGTTCGACGACGTGAAGCCGAAGCGAGAAACGCGGCCAGTTTCAACCGCTGGCCTTCGCCGCTGGACAGCGTCGGACCGGGTTGCCCGAGTTTAATGTAGTCAAGCCCCACATCGGTTAGACGCTGCAGCCGTGTTTGTGCCTTCTCTTCGCCACGAAAGAACGAGACCGCTTCACGCACACTCATCTCTAACACATCGGCAATCGTGCGATCGCGATAACGTACTTTCAAAATATCGTCGCGATATCGTGATCCTTGGCAGCTCGGACATCGCATCGTCACGTCCGCCAAAAACTGCATGTCGATTTGCAGCACACCGGCCCCTTCGCATTCGGGACACTGACCTTTGTCGCTGTTAAAACTAAAGTGGCCGGCGACAAGGTTTCGCGTTCTCGCATCGACCGTATCGGCAAACACTTTGCGAATCGCATCAAACGCTTTGACATAAGTCACCGGGCAACTGCGAGCACTTTTGCTGATCGGCGATTGGTCAATCAACATGCATTCGTCGATTTGGCCAAGCCCTGTAATCGATGCAAACGGCAACGCCGGTGTCGAATCGGATGCTTTGCGAGTTCGGATCGCACCGTACAGCGTGTCTTGAACGAGCGAGCTTTTGCCGCTGCCCGAGACGCCGGTGACCAAACACAACACGCCGAGTGGAAAGTCGACATCGACATTTTGCAAGTTATGTCCACTGGCACCTTTGAGCGAAATCGTGCCTCGCGGCGTACGAACCTCGCGGTCTCGCAATGTCCATCCACGTTCGCCCGTCAAAAATTGGCCTGTCAAACTGTCTTTGGCGGCCAAAAGCTGTTTCGTCGTTCCTTGAAACATCACTTTGCCACCGGATTTGCCTGCGGTCGGTCCGATTTCGAGTACCTCGTCGGCCGTACGAATCATCGTCTCGTCATGTTCCACGACGATTACGGTATTGCCGCGATCACGCAAACCCAGGATTGCTCCGACTAGCGTTTCGACATCCGCCGGGTGAAGTCCAGCCGTCGGTTCGTCCAACACGTACAGCATGTTGACCAGACTGCTGCCGAGCGCCGCGGTCAAAGCAACCCGCTGTGTCTCGCCTCCCGAAAGCGTTCGCAGCGTTCGATCGAGTTGCAGATAACCGAGTCCGACAGTTTGCAAGTAACCGATGCGGTCGCGAATTTGGGTCAGCGGTTCGGCAGCGATTTTGGCTTCGCGTTTTTCTAGTTTCACACTCGCAAAAAACGCATCCGCGTCGTCCGCTTGCATCGACAACACGTCGGCGACGTTTTTGTCGCCCACGTAATAGGAAAGGGCGAGCGGATTAAAACGTTTTCCGTCACAGGTGGGACACAGATGGTAACTGCGGTATCGGGAAGCAAAAATGCGAATATGCATTTTGTATTTCTTGCGGTCCAACCAATCAAAGAAACCATCGAGTCCGCCAAAGTTACGTTCCGGCACTCCACCGATAATCCACTTCAAATGCTTTTTCTTTAGCTTCGAATAGGGTACGTCGACAGGGATGTCGTAGTCCGAGGCCAATTCGAGCAGTTCCGTTAACTCGTGTTTGTACGACGGCGTGTTCCAAGGTGCGATCGCTCCGTCAGCCAGTGACACCGATTTATCGGGCACGACCAAGTCCATATCGACATCGACGACGTCACCAAACCCTTCACAGGTCGGGCATGCGCCCAACGGATTGTTGAAATTGAACAACCGTGGCACCGGATCGGGATAATCGATGTCACACGCATCGCATCGACGATCACGACTGATCGTCCGCCGCAACCAGGATCGCGAATCAATGTCGACGACGTTCGTGGAACCATTGGCATCGGACGCCGAGTCGTCACCGGCTTCGGAAAAGAGGACCGCGCGGCCGTGGCCTTCGCCCATCGCGTTTTCCAGCGACTCGGTCAATCGCGTCAAATCGGTGTCGGCCGAGACGCGGTCGACGATCACAAAGCACTCGATTCCTTTTTTGCCCACCTTTCTCGCGAGCGCCAATCGGTCGGAATCCGAAAGGTGAAATGTTTGCTCGCCGACGACCAATCGCACGTAGCCGTCTTGCTGCAATCCCAGCAAAATCTCGCTGGCCGCTTGTCGGTCGGGCAACCAAACAGGAAACGTGATCATGGCCCGCGAGCGATCGGCGGATTGCAGCATCTCTTCGGCAATCACCGCCGGGTCATCGCTGCGAACGGGATTGCCACAGTTATGACAGATCAGCGTTGCTGCTTTGGCGAACAACAGTCGCAGGTGATCCGCGATCTCGGTCGTCGTTCCGACAGTGCTGCGATTGGTTTTCGATCCGCCAGCACGTGTGACCGCGATCGCCGGAGGAATTCCGTCGATCGAGTCGCAATCGGGCTTGTCCAACCGAGCCAGGAATTGGCGAGTGTACGCCGAGAAGCTTTCGATGTAGCAACGCTGGCCCTCGGCGTACAGCGTGTCGATCGCCAGCGATGTTTTGCCGCTGCCCGAAACGCCACAGAACGCGACCAATTTCCCTCGAGGGATATCGACGTCGATGTTTTGTAGGTTGTGAACGCGGCAACCGCGAACTGAGATGAAATCCGTGTTCAAGTTGTTTTTCCGTTGGAAGTGCGGACGGGGTGCGATCGTTCAGATTCAGACCGCGAAGGGACACGGCAGACCATGGCAATCGATGCGGTTGCAATCGTTGCTGTCGCAAACGTTGCTGTTGCAAACCATGCGCCCTTATTCATCGCTATGTGCCTGTTTCCAGCCGTCAAATTTGTACCGAGTTGGCGAATGATCGCGTACCCCGTACGATGTGGCCTGACGATTACCCTGTATTTGCGAGAGCTACTGATGAGTGTTAATCCAATCGATTTGCAAGAGTACGGAATCCGTGTTTCTGACGTGATTCGCAACGCGACGCCAGCTCGGTTGTACGAATACGCAATTATCGATGAACACGCTGCGATTTCGGCCTCCGGAGCCCTCGCGACTCGTAGCGGTGACAAGACCGGGCGAAGTCCCAAAGACAAGCGAATCGTCGACGAACCCGAAAGCAGCAACGATATATGGTGGGGCGATGTCAATATCCGGCTGACCGACCGCTCATTTGCGATCAATCGCCAGCGGGCGATCGATTACTTAAATACACGCTCGCGAATTTTTGTATTCGATGGATTCGCAGGCTGGGACCCGGACCACCAGTTAAAGATTCGCGTGATTGCCGAAAGTGCGTACCATGCCCTGTTTATGCACAACATGCTGATCCGTCCCACCACCGAAGAACTGCAAACGTTTGGCGAACCCGACATCACCATTTTTAATGCCGGTTCGTTCCCCGCCAACCCCTACACCGCGCAAATGACCAGCACGACGAGCGTGGACTTGTCGTTCAGGCATGGTGAGTTCGTGATTTTGGGGACCCAGTACGCTGGCGAAATGAAGAAGGGCGTGTTCACGGTGATGAACTATCTGATGCCCAAAAAGGACGTGCTCAGCATGCACTGCAGTGCGAACGAATCAGCCTCAGGCAGCGTGTCGCTGTTCTTTGGGCTATCGGG
>NZ_JBFHFD010000606.1:0-5313 GCF_041583735.1 Novipirellula sp. | reverse complement strand
GTTTTGATGAAATCCACCGCCCGCTCGGTGAATTGTTTTGTCATCTGTTCCTGGTCCTCAGGTTGGATGTTGGGGTTCACGATTTCGTAGCCCTGCTCTCGTGTCGCCGAGATCATCGGCAACTTGGGCCACGGCGATTTTGCGGCGGGGTTTTTCTCGCGTTTGGTCAGGAAGTCAGGGTGAAGCGGCCACATGTCGTTGCTGTAGGGGATGCCATAATACTGGTCGAAACCGTGGGCGGTGGGCAAAAACTTGGGGTGATGTCCGAGGTGCCATTTGCCGAAGATCGCTGTTGCGTAGCCTTTCGATTTGCAAACCTCGGCTAGCGTCGTTTCCGCAGCGCTAATGCCAATTTCGGACTTGGGCCCAAGTGCCCCCGAGATGCCGACGCGGCGGTGGTAGCAGCCCGTCATCAGCGCGGATCGCGATGCGGAGCAAACCGCAGATGACACGACAAAATCAGTGAAACGACGACCTTCGGCGGCCATCCGATCTAAATTCGGAGTCGGATACTTCGTATCACCAAACGGATGAATGTCGGCATATCCCATGTCGTCAATGAAGATCACAACGACGTTGGGCGGGTTTGATTGCGTTTGAGCCAACACCGGCGTTGACAACGTGAGCGTCCACAGGAAAAGGGAGCAAGCTAATCGAAGAGCGAGTCGTCTCATGTTGGTCACGCAGCAATGTAGGAGGAGGGATTTTTCGGAGAGATTAACCCGCGATTTCGCAGGCTCGATCGGGAACAGTATAGTTTCGATACACTCGATTGTGTTGGTATTGTATTCTGCACAGCCCTTCTCTCGTTTGTTTTTGACATGACTTCTTCGCCATCCCCGATCGCTCACGTTCACTTCGAGCGGAACCAATGCACACGCGGTGACCGAGATGCCTTTTCGGGGCATCGGCGTCAAGTCACAGAGCTGATTGCAAACACCGCAAGTGCATCACATCGCCGACTTTGTTTGCTTGGGGTTGGCAACGGGAACGATGTCGATTTGGAATTCTTGGCGAGCCATTTTGACGAGATTTGTTTGGTCGATCTCGATGCTGCCGCACTGCAGCAGTGTGTCGATGGTTTGTCCATGACGGCTGCCAGCCGAACGACGCTCCGCGACGGAGTCGATCTGTCGTGCATCCTTTCGCAGCTCGATTTGCTGCATGCTGAACCGTCGGTATCGGAGCAAACGCTCGATGATTTGGCATTGCTGGCTCGCGATTTACCGCCCCAGATCGATCTTGGCCAATGGGATGTTGTGGTTTCGACCTGTTTGTTGTCACAGTTGGTCGATTCGGTCTTCATTGCGGTCGGGGCGGGCCACCCGCGTTCCGCTGATTTGGTGGTGGCGGTTCGTGATGGCCACTTGGCCCAGCTCGCTGCTCTGGCTGGCGATCGCGGGAAAATTCTGCTGATTACCGATTTTGTTTCTTCAGATACATTGCCTGAGTTGCGACACGTCTCTGCGGATCAACTTCAATCGCTGGTGCATCAAGCCGTTGCGAATCGCAACTTCTTTACCGGGTTAAATCCCGCAGTGTTATTGCATCGGTTGCAGAAAGACAGTGTTTTGGTGAAGCCGTACCCCGTATGGCGGTGGAGTCTGGGGCCTCGCTGTTTTGCCGTTTGTGCTCTCGAAACGATCAGCGGGCTTCCATTGCGGGACAAAAAATAGTGGCTGGGTACGGCATCTTATTCCCGCTAGGAATTCGACTACAATGCGAAGCTCAAATTCACCCTCCTTCTGTACTCGCTGCCCATCCAACCTAGAGTGCGTGTCATGAAATATCTTATTTGGGGCCTCGTTCTCTTCTTGGTGGTGATCCACCAAGATGTCTGGAATTGGGGCAACGACCGATTGGTTTTCGGTTTTCTGCCCTTCACGCTTGCCTATCATGCCGGAATTTCGATCGCGGCAAGTGTGGTTTGGTTCCTGGCCGCAAATTTTGCTTGGCCTCAGCACCTCGAAGATGACGCAATGTCGGCCACGGAAACCGAGGAGAGTGCAGTATGAGTCCCGGAATGATCAAAGTCACCATCATTAGTGTGTACCTGGGAATGTTGCTGTTCCTGGGGCTGTTTTCGTCGCGTTTATTCAAAGGAACGTCGAAAGATTACATGCTGGCGAGCCATTCAATTGGCCCCTTCCTGCTGCTGATGTCGCTGTTCGGTACCACGATGACCGGTTTTGCACTGGTGGGATCCACCGGCGAGGCCTTCTCCGAAGGCGTGGGGGTCTACGCCATGCTGGCCTCCTCTTCGGGGATTATCCACTCGCTGTGCTTTTTCGTGCTGGGCGTAAAACTGTGGTCGTGGGGTAAGAAATATGGATACACCACTCAGGTTGGATTCTTTCGCGACCGCTTGGAAAGCAACAACATCGGTTTGGTGTTGTTCCCCATCCTTGTCGCCCTGGTTGTTCCCTATTTGTTGGTCGGCGTCGTGTCGGCAGGAAAGGCGATTGAAGGAGCGACTCGTGGCGATTTTCCGGGCCTAACCGAAAACGGCGGGATTCCTCCGTGGTTGACCGAGTTGGTGATTTGCGTGGTCGTATTGATCTACGTTTTCTTTGGCGGCATGCGAGGCACGGCGTGGGCGAATACGTTTCAAACGATCGTGTTTATGATCCTGGGCGTTGTCGCGTTCTATTTGATCGCAACCAACCTTGCCGAAAAATCGGTTGCCGACGGACGTGCCCATGAAATGCGGGACGGTGAAAGGGTCGTTCGCACCGAACCTCCGACCGGGTTTATGGACTCCTTGCATATTGTCAGCCAAGAGATACCAAGGGCGAGACGTGTGCGAGCCGAAGTGACGCTGTCGGATCAGATTGAATCGGTCGAGGCGCCTGCTCAGTTTCGGACCCGCGAGAAAATGGATCCGTGGTTGTTCTTTACCTACATGTTGATCCCCTTTTCGGTGGGCATGTTCCCTCACTTGTTCCAGCACTGGTTGACTGCCAAAAGTGGTCGTGCGTTCAAGTTGCCGGTCGTCGTCCACCCGGTATTCATTCTGATTGTTTGGATTCCCTGTGTGTTGATCGGGGTCTGGGCCACCAGCGGACTGATCAACATTCCGCCGCCGATTGCGGCGGAGCCAAACAAAGTGCTCGGTTTTATGGTCAAGTCGCTCTCGGGCGATGTCCTCGGTGGCTTTTTGTTGGCCGGGATTCTGGCTGCAATTATGTCCAGCCTGGATAGTCAATTCCTCTGCATCGGAACCATGTTCACGACCGATATCGTCGTCCACTATGCCGGCAAAGACCGCTTTTCGGATCGACAAATCGTGCTGATCTCGCGATGCTTTATCGTTGCCGTCGTCGCAATCACCTACGTGCTTAGTTTGACCGACGTGGCTCAGGCACGCGTGTTCCAGTTAGGCATTTGGTGCTTCAGTGGATTTAGTAGCCTGTTCCCATTGGCGTTGTTGGCGGTGTATTGGCCTAAGCTGACCAAATGGGGCGCCTATGCGGGTGTCATCACTGCGTTTGCAACTTGGTGTGTGCTGTTTGCCCAGTCGGATTTCGCGAAGATCGAGAATTGGTCCGTCGATATCCCTTGGGGTGACGATGTGATTCGCACGATGCCCGTCGCCACGATGTTCCTGGCATCGGCGATTGCGACGATTGTCGTCTCGCTGATGACAAAACCGCCGAGTGATGCGACGCTACAAAAGTTTTTTCCTGAGCGAGCGTAGTTCGTATCCATGGTGACTTGGGAAGCGTGGTTGACCGTCATCATCGCTGGCTCGCTGCTGGTGTGTCTCGCGATGCGTGTGGCGGCAACCGACTTGCTGGCTTTGATGTTCCTGGGGCTGATTATGTTAGCCCAGGAAATCAGTGGATCGCCGTTGTTGCCGACTGCCGAAGAAGCGGTCGCGGGCTTCGGTAACAAAGGGCTAATTACTGTCGCTCTACTGTTTGCGGTGGTCGCAGGGCTCGAGTTTACCGGTGGCACTGAACTTGCCACCGGATGGTTGCTTAGCAAGGCCCGGAATCTGTTCGGGGCGCAGGTGCGACTGCTTGTCCCGGTCGCGGCGCTGAGTGGTTTTTTGAATAACACCCCGTTGGTTGCCGCGTTGATGCCGGTCGTTTCTGACCTCAGCAAACGGGTCTCCGTCAGTAGCAGTCGATTGCTGTTGCCGCTGTCGTATGCCGCGATTCTTGGCGGCATGTGCACGATCATGGGAACCAGCACCAATCTGATCATCAAAGATAAATACGAGCAGCTCAACGGCAACCAGATGGCGTTCTTTGAGCCCGCCGCCGTAGGTGTTCCCGCGGCCATTGTGGGGTTGATCTATATCATTGGTTGTTCCCGCTGGTTGCTGCCCGAGCGACAAGCGGCCGTCAGCGTTTCGGATGACCCGCGACAATACACGGTCGAAATGGAAGTCGATCCGTCCGGTCCGCTGGTGGGACGCACGCTGCAAGAGGCCGGGCTGCGGCATTTGCCCGGCTTGTACGTGGCCGAAATTCAGCGTCACGATGGGATCATTGCGGCCGCCAAGCCGAATGAGGTCTTACGCGCCGATGATGTTTTGATTCTCGTTGGTGCCCTCGATAGCGTCGTCGATATGCGAAAAATCCGAGGCTTGACCATTCCCGACGATCAGGCGCGAAAACTGCGAGTGCCAACGTGGCAGCGGACGCTTGTCGAAGCGGTCGTCAGTTCGCGTTGTGCCCTGCTGGGCAAGACCATTCGCGAAGGCAAGTTTCGCTCGCACTACAACGCGGCCGTGGTCGCGGTTGCCCGTGGTGGTCGTCGGTTGACCGGCAAGATCGGGGATGTGCGGTTGGAAGTCGGCGACGTGTTGCTGTTGGAAGCATCGCCATCGTTTTTGCATCGCCGTCGCGAATCGCATGACTTTTATCTGGTCAGCACCGTCGAAAAGGGAGCGGTTCGTCGTCCCGAGCTCGCTTGGTTGTCGATCGGTGTCATGCTCGCCATGGTGGTTGCTGCGACGCTCAGTCCCGTTTCGATCATGACGTCGGCGCTAATCGCTGCGATTGCGATGATCGCATTCCGCTGCTGCACTACTTCCGAAGCACGCCGCAGTATCGATTGGTCGGTGCTGATCGTGATCGGAGCGGCGATCGGAATTGGGGAATCGCTCGAGCAGAGCAAGGCAGCCGACGCCATCGCTAACGGCATGCTCAGCATCGCCCAAGGCGGCAATCTTGGTTCGTTGGCAGCGATCTTTATCGCCACGATGATCTGCACGGAACTGATCACCAATAACGCAGCGGCGGTGTTGATGTTTACCATTGCGGTCAGCACGGCAGGCAAATTGGGGGTCGATCCGGCTCCCTT
>NZ_JBFHFD010000605.1:0-5313 GCF_041583735.1 Novipirellula sp. | reverse complement strand
ATTGGTGACGGCATCCCAGTCCCACAATCCCACATTGGCGCCCTCGAGCGCCAAATCCAAACGGTCTCGCATCGCAACAAGCTCTTGATCGTGCAGTGCGACTCGGTCTTCGAGCTCCTCGTACATTTTGGTTTGTAGGTGTTCGCGTCGTTTCCGATCCGATGTATCGACGAATGTCACCACCGATCCGCCCAGCGTGCCTTCGACATGGACCGGATAGGACCAATATTCAACCGAAAATGAGCTGCCGTCCTTACGCCAAAAATGTTCGTCGTCCACGTGCACACCCTCGCTATGGCGAAACGCTTGGTAGATCCGGCAATCGGATTGGGGATACGGCGTGCCGTCGGTGCGTGTGTGGTGAATCAATTGGTGCATATTGGCTCCAAACAATTCTTCCGGCGTCTCGTAACCAAGCAAGCGGGCGCAAGTGGTGTTGGCAAACGTGCATCGCCCATCAAGATCGATTCCGTAGATGCCTTCGGCGGTCGAATTCAAGAGGGTTGTGATTTGTCGGTCACGTTTTTGGAGCTCCTCGAGCGTCGCTTTGTGTGCGGTGATGTCGCGGATAAAAGTACTGTATTGTTTGCCGTCGGTGCAGCGGAGCACGATCATGCTCAATTCGATCGGAAACTCTTCGCCGTTGCGACGGACGGCGGACATTTCCACACGCTGATTCTTGATCGAGGCGGTGTCAGAATGGTCAAAATGTTGCAGTCGACGAAGATGCTCGGCTCGGAATCGCTGGGGAATAATCAGCTCCGCTAACGATTGCCCCAACGCCTCCTGTCGCGTCCAACCGAACGTCTGCTCGGCCTGTTTGTTCCATTCCGTGATCTGGTGGAGATCGTTGAACATGATCACGGCATCCAGCGCGGCATCAATGGTCAGCTGGCAACGTTCTTGGACCTCCGTGAAACGGGTGTGCTCGGACTTCAGTTCCTGCTGCAAATGTTCGCCGAGCAAATTGCTGGTATTGCGCTGCGCGTCCAACGACAGCGCTCGCGAGCAGAGACCGGCGGTAATCCAGATCGCCAGCAGCGATAGATTTCGATTCCAAATCGCCTCGGTCCAATCCCCGTTGCCGGGCGAGAGGTACCATCCCAGCGGCGTCAGCAGACTGCAAACCACGGCGGCAATCAGGACATCTTTTCGGCGATGGGTGGCGTAGGCGATCCAGACGGCAACGATGTAAAGCACGCTGACGGCCGTGTTTTGCTCGACATTACAGTCAATTAGAAAGACAGCCGTCGCAACAGCCGCAGCGATGACGAGTCCACGATGATTGGAATTAGAGGCGTTCAAACGTTCAGCGTGTTCGAAAAGGGAGAAGGCAGCGTCCGTCGCTAAATTTTAACCCATTCTCGGCTGGCGGGTTGGACGTCCCCTCCGTTTCCTTGCTGTTTTTTCGAGTCAGCTTAGCGAGGACTCACAGCCGCAGCGACGTTCGAATGTAGCGAATCCGCGTCCAGCGAATCGGCTGCGATCCAACCACTCATCAACACCATCGGCATTCCCGGCCCCGGGTGTGCCGCGCCGCCGGCCAAGTACAAGCCCGAGATATCGCGACGACGGTTCGCTGGTTTGAACGCACCCAAATATTTACCGTGGCTGGCCAATCCGTAAATCGCGCCGTTGAGCACGCGATAGCGATGGTGGATGTCCTCGGGAGTCAGCGCCGATTCGTAGACGATTGCGTCGCGTAGTCCGCTCATCCCCGCTGCCGATTCCAATTTGTCCAAAATTGTTTCGCGGTACGCCGGCAGTATCGCGTGCCAATTATGATTTGGACGTAGGTAAGGCGTATGCACCAAAACGTACAACGCCTCGCAACCGGGCGGCGCTACACTCGGTTCGCTGATTGCCGGAGCACAGACATAGGCCGATGGATCCGGTGCCGGTTCGCCTTTGTTGTAGATATAGTCGAACTCTTGTTCCGGATCACGCGAGAAGACAAAGTTGTGATGCAGCAGCTGCGAATATCGACGATTTAGGCCGAGATACAACACGACACCGCTGCAGGCCGGTTCGTGGGAACGGGGTTTGTCAAACGTTGCCGATTCGGCGGTGCCGTCAAGCAGTTCCCGATAAGTTCGCACCGCATCGCAATTACTAACGATCGCGTCACATTGGATTGTTTCACCGCTGGCGGTCACCACGCCGGTGACTCGGGTGGAACCGGCCGAACGCGCCGAGGCCGTGGTGATTCGCATCACGTCGGTTCCGGTGCGAAAAGTGACACCCAATTCTTCGGCCAATTTTGTCAGAGCCTCCGGCACCGCCCGTGTGCCTCCGATCGGATACCAGATGCCTTCGTCGGTCTGCATATGCGCGATTCCGCAGAGCACCGCGGGGGACGCATACGGCGACGAGCCTACATACTGCGTAAAGTGATCCATCATTTGGGCCACGCGGGTATCGCTGACATGTTGGCGAACCACCGAAGCCACACTTTTGCCCATTCGCAACGCCATCACATCGCTTAACACGGCGGCCGAGAATGCGCCGCCGACCTGCATCGTATCTCGCAACCCGCCAACGCTGCGCCAAAAAAAGAAACGATCGGAAACGCCATGTAGCTTTTCACTGATCGTCATGAATTTTCGGTAACCTGCGCCATCCGAAGGCGATCCGGTAAATTGGTCGATGTTGGCCACCATCGAATCGATATCGGCCACCAAATCGAGCACGGTTTGGTCGGCGGTGTTATCCTTTTCAAAAAAACAACGCCACTGGGGGGCCAGCGGAACCATGCAAAGATAATCCTCGATGTCACGGTCTGCTTCGGCGAAGATGCGACGCAGCACGCTGGGAAGCGTCACAATCGTCGGCCCCATATCAAACCGATAACCCTGCTCGCTAAGCACCGCGGCCTTGCCACCGAGCCAGTCATTCTTTTCCAGCAAGGTGACCGAATGTCCGCGTGCGGCCAACACACACGCCGAGCCGAGTCCCGCTAATCCGCCGCCGATGACAATCACTTTGCGAGCGGGCTTCTTTGTGACACTCATGGTTGCTTGATTTTTCGTTGTTGGATTCTTCGAGAAAGTTTTCTGCAGAGGGCAAGACCGTCGGCGGCGGTTTTCGTTCCGCCGGCGGGGTCAGGAGATCAGTCGACGTAGGGCTCGCCAACGATCCGCGATCCCTTTGCCATGGACCAGTTGCAGCACGATGGGCAATTTTTGACGTGTCGCTTCGTTTCGCGGTAGCAGGTGCAAGGCAAAAGAGCCACGTCGCCGGCTGGTTACCTTCGGCACCGTCATCGCCAACAAGCCTTCGTCGCCGCGGGTCACGCCAAAGCCGCTATTTCCACGCCCACCAAACGGCACGCGGGGGTCCGCCGTTGGCGCGATCAAGTCGTTGATCGTGACCGAGCCGACGTCCAATTGACTTGCCATCATCACTGCGTCGCGGTTGGGGCCAAACACCGATGCCGCTAAACGATAACGGTTTCCATTGATCGCAGCGACAGCGTCGTTGATGTTTGCCAGCCGGATGACACTAATCACGGGTGCAAACAGATCTGCCGATGCAATCGCGTCATCAACGCAGACGCGGTCCAGCACCAACGAGCTCATCCTGCCCGAGGACCCTAACATCTCGGCGTCGAAACAGGAGGTCGCGTCGATTGCGCCCCCCGCGATCGAATTCGTAATCGCTTGATTCACCCCATCGCGTGCGGCCGGATGGATTGTAAATGGCGTGTCGATGGCGGCGAGCTGTTGGCAAAGACCTTTTACGAGCTGGTCGGCGATTGGCGAATCTTCGACAAACAAACGCCGAGGTCCAATACAGGTTGCTCCGCTGTTGAGCGTCAGACCGAATTTCACGAATTCACAAACTCGCTTGACGGAGGCTCCTGGCAGCACGACGACGGCATCACATCCGCTTAGCTCCAGGATGGTCGGAATCAACGAGTTCGCCGTTTGCTCAAGTACCTTGCGTCCAGTGTTCGCCGATCCGGTCAAAACAACGAGGTCAATTCGATCGCCACAGCGGGACGTTGCCGTGTTGGCTAGTGCTTGTCGAGCGGAATCAACGGACGAATCGAGTTGCACCAACGCATCGACCGGGACGCCTGCGTCGTAAAAACATTGGACGAGTCTGCGGGTCAATGCTTCGCAGCCTGCGGCGGGTTTCACTCGCACACGGTTGCCAGCCGCCAGAGCCTGCGCGACTTGGACTCCGACCAAAAACAAGGGATAGTTCCAGGTCCCGAGAATCAGTACGGTGCCATGAGGGTCGCGCTGCACCACACTGTGGACTCCCCACATCCAAAGCGGCCGTCCTACGACGCCGAGCCGGCGAGTCCGTAAAATCGCGGCGGCTTTGCGTCCCAAGTAGTGCAGTGCATCGCAGAGTGGAAACAATTCGGCGGTGACCGTTTCGAGCGTATCGGTGCGTTGTTCGCTTGCACACAGCCGCGTGAAGTCTTCGACATGACGGGCGATCGAAAATCGGGCGGCGGCAACCATTTTACAGCGTTGACGGATCGTCAACTCGTTCCATGGTTTCGCAGGCCTGTTTTGCACTCGAGCTGCCTTCGTCGGTGTCGCCACGGAAGTCGTATCTGTCTCGGTCAATGGAATGAACGCTTAGGCTGCCCCCCCAGCTGTCTTGGTGCCAATCGAGCTCGATTCTGGTTTCGCGGCTCGGTGGCAGTGACGGCGAAAGCGAGGATGACAAAATTCTAGTCCGCCGGGAAGCCACCCGGACTGTTTCGGACATTTTACCGGCCGCAGATCGACGGCATTGTTTCGATGAACATCAAATTACGGTCAAGATGGTGGAAAGAGTATTGCCCAAATCCGAAGCTTTGCGAACAAATGGGAGCGGTCTGATCGCTGCCCTGTCTGATCGGTGCAGTGGGACTCTGTCGAATTGGCGCACTTTGCCGCAGGCGACATTCGTTTTTGATGGGGAGTACATGCAAGAGTATCTAACCGATACACTGTGGACCACTGGGCGCGTTCGCTACCAAATTTGGACGGCGGATTGGGTTAACGGGTGAAACGAGGCTGCGAAAAGGCGGTTTCGTGTTGGGCGGATTTCAGCACCACGTGGAAGACACCGCGTATCCGCCATGTTTAGAAATGAACGGTTAAACGAGACGACCGGACCGTTTTTGTGCTTGGGACTGAAAAAACGGAGGGTCGTCGAGACCCTCTCAACGACGCGAGGGTTACAATATAGGCCTGTATGACTGTGAACCACCTCGACGCGAGTCAACTATCTGTGTCGGAATCTTGGAAGCCTGGTATTCATTATTCGCAACTGACGGATGTCGGTATGCGTCGCGCGAATAATCAAGAT
>NZ_JBFHFD010000604.1:0-5328 GCF_041583735.1 Novipirellula sp. | reverse complement strand
GTTGATCGCTCCGCGATCAAAATACGGTGACGCCTGAAAACGTTTCGATCGCGGAGCGATCAACGACAATGCCCACCTCTAACGGTCCCTACCTGTGTATCGTATTCCGACTGCCCTTATTGCCGGCTTGCTTGTTTGCGGAATCGCTGTTGGCCAACAACAGATCTCTCGCGAACAACACGACTTGTTCGAGATCCATGTGCGTCCGACCCTGATGCGGCACTGTATCTCGTGTCACGGGGAAACCAAGCAAGAAGGCGGGCTGCGGTTGACGTCGCTTGACGACTTGCTCAAAGGAGGCGAATCAGGGCCAGCCATCGTGGTCGGCAAACCCGACGAAAGCTTGCTAATCGAAGCACTGCGGTACGAGTCGTTCGAGATGCCGCCGGAGGAACCGCTCGAAAACGAATTCATTGACGGGCTGGTGAACTGGATTGCCGCGGGGGCTCCGTGGCCAGCCGATGTAGTGCTGAAACCGCTGCCCAAAATCACTGACGAAGACCGTGCGTGGTGGTGTTACCAACCGATCACCGATTCCAAACCGCCCGCGACCCAGCGTGACGAATGGTGCCGTGGCGATCTGGACCGTTTTATTCTGGCGCGACTCGAAAGCGAAAACCTTGATCCGTCCTTCGAGGCCGATCCGCAGACGTTGGTTCGCCGCATCCATTTCGCGATCACGGGACTGCCGCCCGACGCAGCGGCGATTCGCACAGCCGGCTCGCCCGATTTCGACTACGAGGCGATGGTTGACCAGTTGCTACAAAGCGAGGCATACGGTGAGAACCAAGCACGGTTTTGGTTGGACCTGGTTCGTTATGCCGATTCGGACGGCTATCGTGCCGATCATGCACGGCCGGATGCCCATCACTACCGCAACTATGTGATTCGATCGTTCAACGAAGACAAGCCGTATGACCGATTCGTCCGCGAGCAATTGGCTGGTGACGAAATTGATCCGGGCAACCGTGACGCCCACGTCGCGACGATGTACATGAGACACTGGATCTATGAACACAACCAACGGGATGTCGAGACGCAGTGGCACGAAATTTTGCATGACATCACCGAAACCACGAGTGATGTTTTCTTGGCACAAGGACTGAAGTGTGCTCGCTGCCACGATCACAAATTTGATCCGCTGCTGCAAAAAGACTTCTTTCGCATGAAGGCCTTCTTCGCCGCGTTTCAGCCTGCCGAGGATCATCCGGTCGCCGACGCCGAAACACGCCGCATCTATCAAGAACAGTACGCGAAATGGGAAGCAGCAACGGCCGAGATTCGCGAACGGCTGCGGGAAATCGAGTATCCCGTGGCGATCCAACATGCGACACGTGAGAAAGCAGACAAATTCATCCCAGAAATCCAGGAGATGATCCACAAACGGCCGCACGAACGAACGCCTTACGAACACCAGATTGCATCGCTGGCCGAGCGGCAATTCGACTTGCTGTACGACAAGTTGTCTCAGTGGTTAAGCGAGGAACAAGAAGCCGAACGACAAAAACTACACAAAAAGCTCGCTGAGTTTGACTCGATCAAACCGGCACCACTACCCACGATCGACTTTGTCAGCAGCGATGTCGGCCCGGTCGCACCAGTGACTTACATCACGGACAACAAAGACAAAACGCCGATCGCTCCGGGCTTCATCACCTTGCTGGACGCATCGGACGCCGAGATCACGCCGCCGCCTGCATCGCTTCGCTCGACGGGGCGCCGCACGGCGCTGGCCGATTGGATCGTCAGTCCTGAGAACCCACTCACCGCTCGCGTGATCGTCAATCGTATTTGGCAACAACACTTTGGTGTGGGACTTGTGGAAACGTCCAGTGATTTTGGACAACTGGGCGTCCCACCGACGCATCCGCTGTTATTGGACTGGCTTGCCTCGCGGTTTATCGAAGACGGATGGAGTCTGAAGAAACTGCACCGCCGCATCCTGTTGTCGGCAACCTACCGGCAAACGTCGCAGCGGCCACTGGACGAAGCCCTCGCCGTCGCCGACCCCAACAATCAATTGCTGTGGCGGATGAACCCGCGGCGATTATCGGGCGAGGAGATCAACGATGCAGTACTGACCGCCAGCGGTGAACTGAAATCGAAGAAACGAGCAATCTACAAAACGGTCCGCCGCAATTCGCTCGATCCACTCCTGGCGGCTTTCGACGCTCCAGATCGAATTCGCAGCGTGGGCAAACGTCACCGTACCACGACGTCGCCTCAGGCGTTGCTATTAAGTAATGGCACTTGGTCGCACGACCGAGCAGCGGCGATCGCAAAACGTTTTGCCAATAGCGGTGATGAAGAAATGCTGATCGCCAATGCCTACCAAATGCTGCTGAGTCGCCAACCGAGTCTCGACGAAGTCCAGATGGCGATGGAGTTTCTTGAGCACTACGCCGCGGCCACTCCGGATGAACAGGGGCCAAAAATCGAAACCTTGGTATCGATGCCGACGACGTCCGGCACCGCGGTGGATCTAAAACCAGGCGGTCCGATCCGCATGAGTTTGGCGACGTCGAAAGAGCTTCCCGATGGCGACTTTACAGTCGAAGCGACCGTGCTATTGCGATCGCTCTACAAGGATGCCAACGTCCGCACGATCGTGGGACACTGGAATGGCAGTCCCAAACGCGCAGGCTGGTCGCTGGGGGTAACGTCCGCCAAAAGTGCTTACAAACCTCGCAATTTGATCCTGCAATTGGTGGGCAAGACGGCCGCGGGCGACAAGCTGCATTACGAAGTCGTCGCGTCGAACTTGCGTCCAGAACTCAATAAACCGTATTACGTCGCCGCCAGTGTCAAGCTCAGTGACACCTCGGAAAAGGGAATCACGTTCTATATGCGAGATCTGTCGGACAAGGATGCCAAGTTACAAGTGGCACATGCGAAACACACGGTCACTCAACAGATTCGTCCTGACAATGACCTGACGATTGGCGATCGATTTGGCCAACATCAATGGGATGGATTGATCGACAATATTCGCATTGAAGCCAAAGCTCGTGATCTGACAAAAATTGCGCAAGCGGATTCGGTCGAAGGCTTGCCAAGCTATGTGATTGATTGGCAGTTCGAGAACAAAGACAGCATCGGTTTCGATTCATCGGGTAACAAACATCACGCTTGGGCGAGTATCAAAAATTCGACCGTCGCTCCGCCAAGTGACCGGGCTCGCGTGGCGTTGGTGCACGCGTTGCTGAATTCGAACGAGTTTATTTATGTCGATTAACGAGTGATTAAGTGGATCTTGCTTAAGATCCT
Organism: Novipirellula sp.; assembly: GCF_041583735.1. NCBI lineage: Bacteria > Pseudomonadati > Planctomycetota > Planctomycetia > Pirellulales > Pirellulaceae > Novipirellula > Novipirellula sp. The sequence continues at coordinate 2,061 of NZ_JBFHFD010000604.1, read as the reverse complement.
ATGCGCTGAAAGATGACGAGAGAGGCAGGATCTTTAGCAAGATCCACTACGAGGAATACGAGAGAGATTCATCCAACGTCACGGCCGGCCCTACCGAGACACGTGGCGTTTGATAACCCTGGCGCTAGGATCGCGGGGCGATCAACGACAATGAAAAACTAAAAAGGAAACGTTCAATGACATCGACTTTTTCGCGACGCGAAATGCTGCTGCAAAGCGGGACGGGATTCGGAGCACTCGCGTTGGCGGGGATGCTGCAGGGTGTCGGTTCGGCATCCGAATCCACTGCCGCGCCATCGCCGCTGATGTCCAAGTTGACGCATCACCCGGCGCGGGCCAAGAGTGTGATCTTTTTGTTCATGGAGGGTGGCCCAAGTCACATTGACACGTTTGATCCAAAGCCCGCGATCCAAAAGCTGGCCGGAAAACCGCTGCCCGATTCGTTTGGCCGCGTGATCACGGCAATGGGCGAGTTCGATTCACCGGTGCTCGAGTCCAAACGGAAATGGAAACAGCATGGTGATAGCGGGCTGTGGGTATCAGATTGGTTGCCGCATATGGCAACGCGAGCGGATGACTTGGCGGTGATCCGCTCGTGCTGGACCAACGGGATCAACCATTCCGGTGGCGTCTGCCAGATGAACACGGGAACTCAATTTGCTGGCCGCCCGTCGCTGGGCAGCTGGGTCACCTATGGACTGGGGACACAGAACCAGAATCTACCCGCTTTTGTCGTCATGCAAGACAAGGGAACCGTGGTGAACGGTCCGCGAAACTGGGGCACCGGTTTTATGCCGGCGATTTACCAGGGGACCCAGATGCAGATCGAAGGAACTCCATTCGCCAATTTGGACGTACCGAAACACGTCAATCCGCGACAGCAGCGAATCGAACTCGATTACCTTACCGCAATCAACAGCCGGCACATGCAGACGCGGCGTGACAATAGCGAACTGGAAGCCCGGATCCGTAGTTACGAGCTGGGCTTTCAGATGCAAAGCCACGCTCCTGAGGCGGTCGATTTGTCTCAAGAAACGGCCGAAACCAAATCGCTGTATGGGATGGACGAGAAAGAAACGTCCGAATTTGGTCGCAACTGTTTACTGGCGCGGCGGATGGTCGAACGCGGCGTGCGGTTTATCCAGCTGTACCACGGCGCGGGCAGCAAATGGGACGCACACAGCAACATCGAATCGAACCATACCAAAATGTGTCGCGAGATGGACAAGCCTGTGGCCGGCTTGTTGACCGACTTGGCACGCCGCGGATTGCTCGATGAGACCCTCGTTGTTTGGGGCGGCGAGTTTGGACGCACGCCGATGAGCGAGCAGGGGAACGGCCGCGACCATAACCCCACCGGTTTCACGATGGTGATGGCCGGAGGCGGCGTGAAAGCAGGACAAGCCTTCGGAGCAACGGATGAAGTCGGCTTGCACGCGGTCGAAGATCGAGTGCATGTACATGACCTGCACAGCACGATTTTGTATTTAATGGGAATCGACCATCGCAAATTGATTTACGTCAACAAAGGCCGACCGGAACGCATCGACGAGAACGAAGGGCATGTGTACAAGAAAGTGGTGGGGTGAGCCGACGCAAGTCACCTCGCCCGAGCGCAGCTGGGGAGAGGTCGGACGGGTCCTTTAGGCCTCGTCCGGGTGAGGACCGCGGTGCGCACACTTGGATGCAGCGTTCGACTCGGATTGCGCGGTCGGCCCTCACCCGAGCAATCGCTAAAGGCTCTGCTCGACCTCTCCCAAACTTTGTTTGGGAGAGGTGACATACCGCAAGGCACCTCTCCCGAGCGAAGCTGGGGAGGGGGCGGACGAGCCCTTCAGGCCTCGTCTGGGTGAGGGCCGTGGTGCGCACACTTGATGCGGCGTACGACGCGGATTGCGCGGACGGCCCTCACCCGAGCAGTCGCTAAAGGCTCTGCTCGACCTCTCCCAAACTTTGTTTGGGAGAGGTGACATACCGCAAGCCACCTCTCCCGAGCGAAGCTGGGGAGGGGGCGGACGAGCCCTTCAGGCCTCGTCTGGGTGAGGGCCGTGGTGCGCACAC
>NZ_JBFHFD010000603.1:0-5339 GCF_041583735.1 Novipirellula sp. | reverse complement strand
TGGCCCGCGTTCCATATCGGAGCATCGCCACGAGCGGGGATCGCGCTGATGCAATCGGCTCGCGCTCTCGCCGCGTTCTCAGGACGCGACTACGCGATCCCCGACGACGTGGTGGAAATCACCCTGCCCGCGATGCGTCACCGAGTTCAACTGACTGCCGAAGCCGAGATCGAAGGACGTAGTACCGACGAAGAACTGCAAGCGTTGGTGCGAGGGATCGAGGTGCCTCGGGATTAGTGTTTTGCAAGGCTTAAAATCAATGAGGTCCGTAGCGGAAGTCGTCAAGACTTACGTTGCAGTTTCAAAGTCTCAGCATCACCTTTGTTGCAATCACAAGTTCGGTAAGCTCGAGTCTTTCCGCGAATCAGCCGTTTTGGCGAACGACTTGATGCCGTATACCGATCACTCAATGGTTCAAAACCGCGTTTCGGTCACCGTCGAATAACACCGTTTAATAAAGTCGCCCAATGAAATTGAATTTTGAAAGTGTTTGACGTGTCCTCTGCTTCCTCTGCAAACGACGATTCCACGGCGCCCCATCAATCGCTCAGTCTGCCGGGCGACACGTTCTTGCGTCGCGTACGTCATTCGGCCACCAGCGTGCTGGCCGACAGTCCGACGGGCCGCGAAGTTCTGGAATTGTGTGACGACCACGCCGAAGCACGGCGAATGATCCTGCAAGACCGCAGCAGTGGTACGTCGGTGATCGCGATCGTCGGGGCGACCGGGCAAGGCAAGTCGTGGTTGATCCGTCAATTGATTCGCAAATCGTCGGCCGCCAATTCGATTCGCAGCGGCAACAACGCGGACGAAGCGACCGAGAAACTCGTTTGGATCGGCCCCATGCCGCCCGCCGATCTGGACCCCCGTTACGAACAATACTTGCATTGTGATCCGGCTCACATGCAATCGATTGGCATCACCTACATGCTCGTTGACGCGCCCGGGTCGACCGACGATCGACGTGCGATTGCGGGCGTTGCGGCGCGAGCGTTATCGCTTGCCTCGGCCATGTTGTTGGTCGTCCGGCGAGACCAGATCCGCAGCGTCGCGGTCGGCATGCTGGCCGAAGCGAGCGAGGGCAGTATCGTGATCCCGGTGATCAATGCGGTGCGTGAGCACGATGATCGCTTGGACGCCGACATCGACGCGTTTTCAAAACGGATGCGAGAAATGGCGCCGACCAGCGTGATTGCGCGTCCGATTGTGATCAAAGATTTCGAGATCGATGGCCGAAACGAATCGGAAATTGCCACAACGGCCGCGGAAAATGTCGCGTCACGATTGCAAGAAGAGCTAGGGCAATTGTGGGAGGGCGATCGTCGCCGGAGCACCCGACTTGCCGCACTGGACGGCCGTTTTCGCGCCGCGCTGCACGGCGTCCTGAGCGATCAATTGCCTGGATTGACCAGCGCGGTTCGGCGACTGAATCGCGAGGCGACTGCCATTCCCACGCAAGTTGCCGAGTCCTTGATTGGCAGCGACGGCCCGCTGCGTGCCGCCGTACGATCGCGATTACGCCTGGCGTTATTGACCGAAACCGCAGCGTTCTGGTTTCCCTATCGCTCACTGCTTGGACTTTTGAATCTGACGCACGGTGCCTGGGACCGCGTGATGATCTCATTGTCGGGTTCTCTGCCATCGCTGGTCAGCGCCGTTTGGACGACCACCAAAAACTTGACCGCTCAACAAGGAGCCGAGCAAGACGTCCGCGACGGGCTTCGTCGCCGTAGTGCCGCCGCGGTCGCCGATCGACTCGGGCCGCTGGCGAGTCGATTTCGGGATGAGCTGGCCGAATTGCGACGACAACCGGTCAAGGCGGCGGCATGGCATGGCGACGACGACGACCACTCGCGTTCGCAGCTCGCTTATCTGGCGGGCATCGATACGTTGCAAGAGATGTCGCAAACGATATTTGACGAAGAGGTCAATCGCGTTTCGATCTCGCGGTTTGCGACCGTCGCATTCGCTTTGCTCGCGACGTTTGTGTTTTGGTTGTTCATGGCGGGCCCCGTCGTGGCATTGTACCGAGACTATTTTGTCGCCAGTTTCTCGACGCTGACGACACTCTCAGGCGACCTGGATCGTTTTCCACGCCCTGAGTTGGCAATGATGTTGACGAGCCTGTTGTTGGCGATCCTGCCGACTGCGGTGATTTCGATGTTCGCATTGTCGGTCGCTCAAAGCCGCAGCCGCGTCAATCAAGCCGAACAGCGGATTCGCGAGCGACATCATCAAACCATTACCCATTTGCAAGACGACGGCGTACTGCGACTTCGCTGGGACGACCCGCTGCTGTCGGACGCCGAGTTTTTACTATCGGTCGGCGCGGCCGATTACGACGAAAGGTCATAGCCATGGATGAACCGACCAGCTTCGCTCAATCCTTTTTCAACATCGCTCTACGATCGCCGACAAATCTGATCGCACAATCGGACACGCCCGAGACCGCGGGACTTTTTGATATCATCCTCAGCGGTGGCATCATCGGATTGATGATTCTACTGGTGCTGTTTGCACTCAGTATCGCGGCAGCCTATTTGGTGTTTGACCAAACGATGACGCTTCGCAAGACCGAGATTCTGCCTGATGGCGTTAGTGATACGGTTCGCCAAGCATTGCTGAACGCACGCCCGGCCGAAGCCGATACCGCGTGTCGCCGCGAACCGAGCGTGTTAAGCGTCGTGTTGTTGTCGGGGCTAAGCGAGCTGGAATTTGGATGGCATGAAGTTGAGAAGTCGGTCGAAGATTCGTTGGCCGAACAATCCGCTCGTTTGATGCGGCGAATTGAATACTTGTCGGTGATCGGCAACATCGCACCGATGGTGGGACTGCTGGGAACCGTCACCGGGATGATTTTTGCCTTCCAACAAGTCGCCACGACACGGGGTGCCGCCGGAGCCGGCGATCTTGCCGAAGGAATTTATCAAGCGCTGGTAACCACCGTCGGCGGACTGGTCGTGGCCATCCCATCGCTGGCGGCCTACGCGATTTGCCGCAACCGAGTCGATTCGTTGATTGCCCAGGTGGCCTATCAAGCGCAGCACGCGTTGACGCCGATCAAACGTCGCCCCACCGCTCGCACCCGTCCAGCGAATCCTAATCCCGCCGCATCGCCCGCCCCACGCCCGCAAGGCGGCAATCCGCCGATGCCTCCCAAAACGTAGCCCAGGCTACTGTGCTTGTCCTTTCACCCTCGCGATAGTCGTCAAGACTTTCGTCCTCCTCCTCTGCGCCCCCTCTCCGAAACTCTTGGCGAGTTTCGCTACATCGATTCGCTACGCAAGCTCAGCTTTCATCCTGGCGTCTCCCCCCACGCGTGGACGCGATATAATCGCAGGCATGAATGCTCGTGCCACTGCCCATCCCGATGACGACGATCCCGGTTGCTTTGCATCCGATGGTGAGATCGATGTTCTTGCCAAAATCGATCTTGGCGGTGACAACGGAATCGACGGCAGGAATGGCGTTTCCATCTTCACGCCACGTCCGACAAACGGCGCTGACGGCCAGCGCGGCGAGGACGCCGGCCCTGCTTCCGCGGGCCAACGGGCTGCATCGGCGACCCTGAACCTCACGTATTCCAACCACACCACCGAATCTGGCGCCATCGTAATCACGGGCGTTGCAGTGACATCCGATGGATCGTCCCGTCCCATTGATCTGCAACGAGCGATTGGCGAGCAAGGGTACGTGTTCATTCACGCCGTCGGCGGCAAAGGAGGCAACGGCGGACGCGCCGGCGATGGACAACCCGGTGCCCCCGGACGCCCTGGTCAAGATGCCACCCGATTTTCCAGTGGAACCGACGGAGGGCCCGGAGGCGACGGTGGTGACGCCGGCAACCCCAGCGACGGCCAACCCGGCGGCGACGGTGGCGACATCACGCTGCAAATCGATCATCACCATCTCGGTCTGCTGATGCTGGTCACAGGCGATTTGTCAGGAGGTGACATTGGTTTCGCCGGAGAACGTGGACTCGGCGGTCGTGGGGGCCCCGGCGGTCCCGGCGGCAGCAGTTACCACTGGACCACCACGCATCGAACCGGTGGCAAAAACGGTCACACTCACACCGTCCATCATTCCAACCCAGGCGGCAGCCCGGGACGTCGCGGCCGCGATGGCGCTCCGTCGTCTTACCGGGCTCATGATGGAAATCCCGGCAAAAACGGTCGTTTGCGGATTCTTGTCAATGGTCCTGATGGCGTTCTGACCCAGTACGAATCGCCCTACGATCTCGAACTCGTCTCGTTCGATATCGCCAGCGAGTACCGTGTCTACGAACCCGACAGCTTGGCGAGGCTCGAGCGGATCACCGTTCGAAACCGCGGCGGAATGCCGACACCACCCAACTACAAAATCCGAATTTTCTTGCCATCCGATACATGGATCCAATCCGACGAAACCGAATTGGTGTTGCCAAATGTCCTCGAACCGGGCGAAATGTATACGTTCGACAATGAAGGCTTGTCGCTGCGCTGGACTAACGTCATCGTCAACGAACCGCGTAAGCAACCGTTCCATCTAAAGCACGACGTTAACCCGAGGGCGTTCCTTGAAAGCGGGATCCATCGCCCGTTTCGCGACTTCGAAAACGAGGAATCGGTCGATGTCCGATTCCCATTGCAGCTAACCGAGATCACGGCGCTAAACAGTCTTGCGCCCGGCGAATCGACCCGCATCCGATATGCGATCACCAACATCGGCGATGAGACGTTTGATGATCGAGCGTACCATCGCAGTGTCCGCACTGGCATTCGCTTGCTCGGCGGCGATATCGACAAGAATCAATTGCTGTTCTTCAACGATTCGGACAAGCCGCATGATCTACTGGCCGAAGAATTTCGCGACACCATACGCAATCTACTCCCAGGTGAAACGCGTTGGATCGAAACTCGGATTGGCATCCGCAACCACAGTGACGTGATCGCCTACCAAAGCTTCACGCTTGGTGTGGATTTGTTACTGCAACATCCCGGGTCGAGTTCGCAGCATGACCAATATCGCCGCATAGATTATCGCAAGGAAACGATTCGCGTTTCGGAGCAATTTCGCCGTGACGAGGGATCGCGTTTTTTACTGATTGCGAATCAAAAGACCGACGTCAACGACATCGAAAAATGGACGCAACTTGCCGACTATTTCGGTAGCGGCTTGGATGTGTGGGACGTTTCCTACTATGGTTTTCTGGACCTGGTCCGCAAGATCGAAGCCGATAAGTCGATGCTCGAGATGTGGCGTGGCATGACGATCATCATTCCCAACAACTACTACCAAACCCCAATCGGAAAAAAGACGGCATTTGAGCAACTTGCCAAGTCACAGTTTTTGGTGGCTGC
>NZ_JBFHFD010000602.1:0-5347 GCF_041583735.1 Novipirellula sp. | reverse complement strand
ATGAAATGCACGCGAGACATCTGAGGCATCGTGTCTAGGGGGCGCGGGGCTTTGGGGTGAAAATTTCTGACATTGTTTGCACCTGAATATTGCTGGTTATCGACAGGTTTTCCACTGCTGCTTCACGACGACTTGATCAGCTCGTACAGTGGCGAGCCGGTCGCTTTTAATCTCGCGATGTAACGCTCTTCGTCGTATCGCTCCCCGGTCTGCCAGAGTCGGAAGATGATGCGTTGCCATTTGTACGCCAAAGCGCGCTTGGCAATTTGCGCCGCGTGCTTTTCTTTAGCATGCTTTGATTTCTTGTACTCGTAAAACGCTTTGGCCCAGCGGCTCTGGGTTATGGAAAGCCCGGCGAGTTCGTGAAACGTTTGCTTCATGAATTTGGTGCATGCCCAACGCGCATAGACGTGCTTTTGCTTTCCACTTTGTTTTGTAACCGGCGCAATGCCTGATGCGGCCTGTAGCGACTTAGCGTTAGGGAAACGCTGTCGATCGTCTCCGAGCGCGGCAATCAATCTTGCCTGCGTATTCGTGCTGATTCCCGGCAGCGAATCTGCCATTTCAAAGAGGTCGTGTTGAGGAACCAACTCCTTGAGTCGCCCGTCGTAGCGTTTGATATGCTTGGTCAATATCTGCAATTGCTCGACGATCGCAGCGGCGTGCATCGAGGCGGTTGCGATTGTCGCTGGATCGTTCGTCAATGGGGTCGACTCAATCAGCAGTTTGACGTAGCCGTCTGCTTTACGCTTGATCCCGATCCCATGGAAGAAGCTTCGAAGTCGGGTTTCGCCGGCCCGCTGTGTTTGTTGAAGTGTTTGGTATTTGGCGAGGAATTTGAGAAAGAACTCGCTGTATGAACGGGCTGGCTTGAGAGCCAATGCGGCGGGGAAATAGCATTTCAGCAATGCGGTCAGGCGATTCGTAAGGTCGGCTCGCTGGTCAACCAGTCGTCGCCGGTCTTCGGCGAGAGTGGCGATCTGACGTGTCAACTCGTCGTTTCGCCGCAGCGGTCGCAACTGTTGGCGATAGTGGTCAATGAACTGTGCCAACAGACGTGCATCGCTGGGGTCGTTCTTGCCGCCGCCATGCGCAAAAGCCTTCCGGTAGCTGGCCAGTGCTGCCGGATTGACGGGATAGATTTGAACATCGCTGAACTCGAGCAATGCATTCACGATGGCTCCCTTGGTGGCCTCGATGGCGATCGCAAACACTGCTCCTGGACAGAGTTTCCGCCATGCCTCGATTTGCTTTTCGATTTCAGTGGGATCTTGCTTGAAACTTCCCGAGTGGTGTTCGCAGTCTGGTGCGATGAGATGGAAATCGTGTTGTGCGTCGGCCCAATCGATGCCGACTGAGACAATGGGATGTGTTGTCATGGGAGAGACTCGAGTTGAAGTTGTAAATTTGAAATCGCTTGGGTTGGGATCTGCACGGCGACGTCCTTATGGATGGTCTTTTGGAAGAGGCGTCATCTGAGCAGTCGTTAGGCAGATCCCGTAGCTGACTGCGGCGAAGGTCTCACGTAAGTCGTCACGGCAGGCAGTTCCTGTGTGCGTCGGGACGGAGTATTCGTCCGCAGTCAGCCAAGCGGTGTCTGGTGTATTCGGCCGATGCGAATACACCTACGAGCGTAATTGACCCAAAAAGAATTTCGCGTCCGCATCTGTTCTCTTTGGCTTTCCCATTGCCTTGAGCTGTGCGACTGGCTCCGGCATGGTCAAGCCATTAAGATGGATGCGGTATGACCATAAGGACGGGAGTCGCGGTTGTTGGTCTGCTTGCACATCGTTCGCCCGTCCCGCGTGATGTCTGACGTTCGCCGTATTAGTCTTCTCTGAACTTTCACACCGACGTATGGAATTTCATCACGTGATTGGCGCCGTGTTTTATTGGTGCCTTGTCTTTGTCGGGGCGATCGGCGTTCTCACGGGGCGCGGTCTCCGATCGACACTTACGTTGCCGGCACGCATTGCGTTCTTGTTCTTCTTAGCGTTATGCCCGTTCCTGTTTATGGCTGCCTACGCACTGCTTGGGGCGTTCGACGAGATCCGGCCAACTTTGTGGTCGACAATTCGGATTTTTGTGCTCACTCCGCTACTGTCCGCATTTGCGATACTCGGGATGTACGTCTCGTGGGCGCTCGTCTACTCGTGGCTCGTCAGCGGGTACGATAGGATTTACGCTCGATATTGCCGTCGCCAGATTCCAGAAGATTGGGGTCTTCGGAGGCTGCACGGATCTGCAACGAAGTCCGCGCTCGATCAGACGCTACTAGAACATGACGTAGACGGCGAACCATCGGATGCACATGAGTCGCCGAGTTGAGTTTTCTGAAGTGGTTAGTCGATCGCGGCGACCACGTGATCTGCACCGTTCGCCGATCGAATCGGATTCTGCGCGCCCGGCCTCAGTCAATTCGACGCCTTTATATAGAAAGCTACCCACAACCAACTTGTATTTCCGGAGCAATTTTCATTGGCAGACGAGACCCCTTCAACAATCACACTTGCACAAAACGGAAAGGACGTGGTCGCGCACGTTCCGCACCAGGATTTTCGCAGTTGGTTCTACCTGGTTACCGGGAAACCAGACTCCAAAGTAAAACTGTTTCAGCGTCCAGTTGTTGCCACCCCATCCGATATTGAAGATCTCAACGAACGTGTGGTAGCAAAGCTCAAAAATCACCAGATTAGTGAGTCTGTGACCACAGTGAGTGTTTCTTTCGACAAGAAAGAAGCAATACAATTTGGCACATGGGGCGAGTTCACGGGCTTCAACTGGAAGATCCCCGAACGAACGCAAGAGGTAACCGTCAAATGGAGTTTCTGCCTGGACTTGCCGGAGTTTAAGGTACCGCAGCCACACATGTTGCTGATGAAACTTTCTACACCGGTTACTCCAAAGCAATTCTTGCAGATGATCTTTTCTGCTGACGAGGACGATATTGATGATCTCAAACCCGACACATCCATCTGTATGTGTCGCGTGGACTTCATCAATCATGTATTAGCCGACGAACTGATTACGATCGTGGACCGTTGGAACGATTCGCTGAAGAAGCATCCATCTCAAGACAATTGGCTCGACAAGCTAGAAAAACATGATGGACTGATTGCTCAATGCGTTCATTACACGTCCGCGCTCGTGTTCGTTGGCGTTGCAGGCCTGGCGTTATATCAGCTTACAAAGCACATAGACCCCGCGTTGCCAATCACAATTGACGGCTTACGCCTCTCCTTCTATTGGCTACTTGGAACCGGTGCAATCCTCTTCGTCCTTGCTAGGATTGGCAAGTATCTCGCTTCCCAGATTTATCATGCGATCAATAGCTACGGCGCGCGTGCGGTATTCGATTTCACACGTGGCGATACCAATCACGTCACGGAGGTGGACAGCAAGAACGCCAAATCAATGCGGCGATTTATCGTCCTCACGTCAGTTTCCGTTGCAATCACTGCTGCCGAAGCCGTTACGTGCTGGTTTCTGCTGCCGTGAATCATGTGGGTTGCCAGGCCCTGGGGAACCTGAGTCACGGCGAACCATGCGATGCAACGGAGCCGGGCTTGCAAGGTTTCACAAATGGACAGTCAACCCTCCCGGCCCGCTGATCGCGGACGTTCGTCGATGGAGGAATCATGACTCGCCCCGCCGTGTTCTACGCATGGCAAGCTGATCGTCCGCGTCGCACCACTCGTGATCTGATCCGCGTTTGCGCCGCGAATGCTGTCTCAACGATTGCTGCGACGGGTGCACTCGTGGACGCTCCAAGGCTTGATCACGACACTTTGGAGAAATCCGGAACGCCCCCAATCGCCGCAACGATTTTCCAGAAGATTCGTTCTTCCGCTGTGTTCATTGCTGACGTCACGCTGACCACCGAGCTGCGCAACGCGGAAGGCCGCGTTTTGAAGCGCGCTTGTAACTCAAACGTGATGATCGAGTTGGGTTACGCCGCAGCGACGATTGGATGGGACCGAATCATTCTCGTTATGAACAAACACAAGGGGTACGGCGGACCGAGCGACCTGCCCTTTGACCTGCGAAACCACCGTTTTCCGATCACATTCCAACTTGGTCCCGAATCGAATAAGGACGTTTCACACCAACTCACGGATGAACTTTCACTGGCGATTCGTGCTTGCCTGTCTGCGGAATATGACCTTGTCGATTCGACGCTCCGCAGAATGTCGTCATTTGCGAGGGCAACAATGAAGAAATACGGCCCGGATCGAATGTTTTGGGAGAAGACAGGCGACAACAAACTGCTGTCGCGATTTGACAACGCGGTTTCGCAAATGCTAGCCGCAGGACTGATTGAATGTGTTGATGCAGCGACGGATACGGGCGTCGGATATAACTGGACCTATCTGGGGCAGCAATGTTGTCTACGACTTGGAGCGCAGAGTTTGCCGATCGAGGTCCCGAACGTCCCGCAGGTACAGAACGTCATGTTCGACGATTCAATGTACAATGAGCTAATGCGGCCAACCGATACACAGAGAAACGGTCACGACGAACCATGAATTGCACGGGAGAACGGGAGTCGTGTTTAATGGTCTGCTTGCAAGTCATTTGCCCGTTCCCCGTGAATTCTGACGTTCTGTCATGAAACGATGAAGACCTTTTGCGCATTGGTGGCTGCCATTGCAACCTGCCTGGGTTGTGAAAGCTCAGACCGCAAAGCTGATCCCCAACCCTACGAGGATATTGAAAGTGCAATTGAAGCGCTTGCGACGTTAGACGACATCTGGGAAGCCAGTGCTGCCGCCAAGCAAATTTATTCGGGTGGTGTGCCTGCAATCGAAGCTTTGCGTAGCTATCTCGATGACGACCGAGTCATTCCGTCTGGATTGTGCAGCCGATCGTTTAACTCCCGCGAAGTGACTCTTGGAGAGCAAGCGATGTGGACAATTCAAGATATGATCGAGGTTGATTTGCCTAAGGTATATGACAATTCGTACTATGTTTTGAGCAATGAAAACGTGGAGCAATGGCTCGATAAACGGAAAGGGATGACGATGACTGAACTTGAAATTGAGGCAGCGACAGCACAGCTCAATCAGGCGAAACAGCAAATGGAGGCTGGGGATCGCTACGCGAACGACGCAGTTAGAATTATCGAAGACCGACTGGCGGAACTCAAACGAATGATCAAAGACTGACAGAACAATGCGAATCGGGATAGGGGTCCGGTTGCCCGGAACCCCTCCCACACCACCTAGCATGCGGGTCCGCACTAGGCGGTTCGCCGTTTCGGAGCAAGCTCCTTCCATCGCTCTTCAAGATTAAATAGGCCTTGACCAGCCAGCCATTCGTTCGACAGTGCGCGGTGAACGCCCGACGT
>NZ_JBFHFD010000601.1:0-5365 GCF_041583735.1 Novipirellula sp. | reverse complement strand
TATTTTGCGGGGTCCGACGGTAAAAACGAAAACCACTTGGCCTACGTGTTGCGTTCGGAGTCGAAAGATCCGCTGGGGCCGTACAAGCTGCAGGGTCCGTTTGCGACTGGCGACGGCGATGATGGACGCTCGCCGAACTTGTGGGCTATCGATATGACGGTGCTTGAACATCAGGGGCAACGGTATGCGATTTGGTCCGGTTGGGATGCGCCGGGCACCGATCAACAATATCTGTACATCGCACCGATGAAATCGCCGACGCAGCTAGCCGGACCTCGCGTTCGCATTTGTGATAACGATGATTACCTGTGGGAGCGCGTCGAGCCGAAGCCGAGTGAACGCGGACTCGCCGAAGGACCGCAAGTGTTAAAGCACGGCAAACGTACCTTTGTGATCTATTCATGTGGTGCGTCATGGTTGCCAACGTACAAACTTGGACAATTGGAACTGGTGGGTGACGATCCGCTCGATCCCGCGTCGTGGCAGAAAAACGATCGGCCCGTTTTTCAAGGGACGGCGGAAACCTATGGCGTCGGCCATTCCTGTTTCGTGCAAACGATCGACGGAAAACAGTGGTGGCATGTCTTTCACGCCAAACGCGATCGCGAACCCGGCTGGCGACGCAGCGTGTTGGTCCAGCCGATGCGATTTCGTCCGAATCATTCACCGATGTTCGGTAAGCCTGTCGCTGCGGGAGTGCCGCTGGATCGGCCCTCGGGTGAATCGAGTGTGAAATTGAAATTGCCTTGGAACGCTTCGTTTAAAAATCCTGCTGAGCTAGGCGACGGGGCTTACTACGGGCACCATCAATTCATCCGTCATGATGACGCGGGGGTGCATCTTGGCGTGATCCCTGAAACGCCGATCAACGCGTACCGCAGCGGCGAAAAATGGATGCTTGGCGGTGAGCTTCCTGCCGACGTTGATGCCGCTGTGACGATTGATTTTCGCGGCGATGCGGAAGCTCGGGATGCGGGGTTGCTGTTTCGCACGACCGCCGTAGCGGTCGGTTTTGATGCTCAGCGAGGATATTTTGCCGGTTTGATTCCGCGAGACAATCGCGTGATCTTTGGCCGTACCGATGGCCAAAATTGGCACGAAATCGCTCGCGCGGATCTGCAAATCGATCCCAATGTTGCCCACCGATTTCGGGTGCGAGCCAAGGGGGATCGTTTTGAGGTGTTTGACAACGGTAAGCTCGTTTTGACGAGCCGTGATGCTCATTACGCGACCGGCGGCATTGGATTGCGAGTCGTCAATACGCATTCCGTCTTTTCGGATTTGAGTATCGAGCCGTTGTAATCGATCCAATCGTATCATTCCGATCCAAGCCGGCTTTCTTGGCGGTGGATTGCAGGGCAAATTCCCGAATTTGAAAATTCCGGTGCTACACTCGGGATTCCCATTCGCGGAGCTAATTCCCTTTGCCCCGGCTCAATCATGCATCTGCAATCCTTCTTGTTCGTTGTCCTTTCGCTTAGTTGTGGTTCGTTGCCTGCGGGCGAAGTCGACATGATGCGGGCGGTCGTGGCAACGGCTGGAATGATCACGGCTTGGTGGATTCTTTGTCACGTCGCCGCTCGCACGACGTCGCGGCAAGTGCTGGCAGGCAATATCGAGCCAATTCAGGGGGCTCAGTGGCTGGAAACCCAATTGGATGTTTTTCGCTGGCTCAGCCTAGGCGTGATCGTGATGTGTTTAGGTGGCTTTGGTTTGGCTCGATCCCTCGATACATTGCCTGTGATTCAGCATTCGATGTTCTTGCAAGCTTTGGTGTTGTTGTTTCCTGGGCTCGCGCTCGCCGCCGCAAGCTGGTCGGCCGAACATCGTTATGGCGTCGTGCTCGATTACACCGATCGCGGTTTCGTTTCGCACCTTCGCAGCATCATCCGTTCTTTTCGTGGTGCAACGGCTTGGTTGGTCATCCCCGTGCTGATGTTGCTGGCCAGTGCGGATGCGATCACGCAGTTGCCGATCAGCGAGAGCCAGGCCGGTTGGGTCATGGGCATCTCGCTGGTGGTGTTCCTCGGTGCCGGCATGCCTTGGTTGGTTTCGCGACTATTCAAAACGTGTCCACTCGCCTCGGACACGGAAATTTGGGTAGCCAACGTGTTGTCTGCGGCGGGACTGCGTCGTACCAAGATGGTCCGCTGGCAAACCGAGGGCAATTCGTTCAACGCGTTGATTACCGGCTTTGTGCCTCCGCTTCGCACGTTGTTATTGTCGGATCGATTGCTCGACGAACTGCCGCGAGAACAGGTCGCGATGGTGGTGTTGCACGAAGCGGCTCATTTGCGTCGTCGTCATGTGCCGCTACGGATGTTCTCAATTTTGCCCGCCTGGGCCGTGGGAGCGATGGTGACCCATTTCGCGGGCGAGGCCAGCTGGGCGATGGTTGCAGGAAGCGTCGTCGCGATTGCGTTGACGTTGGTGATGCTGCGTTGGGTCGCCTATCGCACTGAATTTGATGCGGATGTCCAGGCCTGCCGATTCGCAGAACAAATTGCCTCGTCAGTCGAAGGGGTGCCGTCGACTTACACGGCCGCCGCCGAAACCCTCAGTCGAGCTCTGATTCGAGTCACCGCCGATCACCCGGCTGCACGCAAACCCACCTGGCTTCATCCCGGCGTCGTCGACCGAATTGAATGCATGCGTCGCCAACGGATCATTCCGAATAACAGCAGCGTGACCGCAGGGACCATCGCAAACCCGGTATAGCCGTGGATCAGCACCAACGTGTGCATCGTCGCGGTGGATGTGATCGGCATCATGCATCCAAAAATGCTGGCGATCGAAAGCAGCCCCGTCACAATCGTGGTCCAAAATCCGACTTGCAGCAGTGCGTTAGATCCTTGGACCCCGATCGCTTGGCCGAGTAGCAGAATCGCCAAGATCGGCAGCAGCGTGACCACGCCACCACTGGCCATCATGTGCAGGATCAAAGTCTTGCCTTCCAAATGATCGCCCAATAATGCCGGCAGCGCCGTGGCAGCAAGAACAATCGTGCAAACGACGATGGTGAACAAGCAAATCTGAGTGGCGAGTTTGATCATAGCTTCGAGTAGGGTGAGGTGCGGATCGGGCTTTTAGGGAGCAGCGTGCTGCGAGCTGAGAAGTCGCAACAAGTTAGGCGGTGGGAGGATGGTGGCGATGGTGACCCGCCAACCGCGAAGCCATCGCGCCGACACCGACCAACAGAATCAGACAGAGCACCAAAATCGAAGCTGCCATCAGATACTTGAACGACGCTCGCCCGACAAACAATTGGTTCCAAACGAGGGATTGATTTGGGTCGAGTCCTTGCAGCGATGCCATCGTGACCCGGGTTCCTTGATCAGGTCCGGGGCCAATCGATTGGACCGTCGATGCAAAGATGACGCTGTCTTCACGATGACATTCGGTACAACCGCCAACGCCCAACGCCCATCCGGCGGGGCGAACGTTGTGCGCGATCGGCCACGTCGTCATCTCAATCGCTTCCGCGTTCTGTATCTCGTCGCGTGGAACCTGAGAAACCGTTTTTCCGTCTTCACCGCGGCGATAAACAAAGCCGCTCGAGACATACACGGCGGTCTCGATCTTCAGCTCTTTTTCAAGCGATTCCAGCGACGCGGCGACTTTCTCGTTGAACGATTCGGTGCCAGCTTCTTTTTGAGCGATCGCCAATTTGTTACGCTCTTCCTCGTTGAGTTCTTCGTCGGACACTCTGTAGCGGTCATCGCCTAAGATCTTCTTGCGATCCGAGCTGCCGAGTTTGGGTGAGATGATCTCTTCGACAAAATCACGTCGCACCCGCAGCGATCGACGCGTCAAGTCATACGTGCTAGCTGGATCCAGAGGCTTGATTTTGCCATCGCTCAGCGAACCCCAGTACGCAGGCCAAATGGCTCGTTGCGGATAAATCTTTCCATCGTCCATCTTGCTGTAAATCGGACCTGCGATCGCAGGCAATTCGAACCCGGTACGATGCTCTTTGGATCCCAGCGAATGCGACAAGCTGGTCATGATCCGCACCGCCTCTTCACGCGGGACCGGTCCACCGTGGCACGCGGTGCAAGACAATTTGTCGAAATGCAGTGGCGGCAAACCTTGGTGATGCGGATAGGGAGCCCCCAGTCGTCCTGGGCGGGCGGCGATCATCGACGAATTTTGTTCGTCACCGAGATGGCATCCGCTGCAAGTGAGTGTTGATGTGGCGGTTGGGGTTAACGACGAGGCAGGATTTTGTTCGCCTTCAAATCCACGAACCGTATGGTGTTCGATGCCGTTGCGGTGACAATCAACACACTGCATCCCCGCACGAAGGTGAACGTCTTCGTCGTGCATCCAGCGATGTTCGATACCCGATTCGGTGACCGTCCGTTGGCTGTGGCACTGGAAGCACGCGTTGTTATGCGGTTCACGGATCACGTCCATGAAGACGGTGCCATCGAGTTCAAATTTTCGCGCGTCGTAGGTGACTTTGGGCAGCTTTTGCTGAGTCGACTCGTCGCTGGGGTCCGAGCCATCTTTGATCCGCGAAACACTTCCTTTGACAGTCCCGAGTCGCAGCGCCGCGGTTGCCGCCCATGCAAAGTTTTCGTCTTCGATCTGTTCACGCCGCGTGTTGAAGTCGTACACACCGCTGCTGGCGTGACAGACCATGCAATCGATTTCGATCGAACCGCTCAACGGCCAGCGGTTGGGTTTTGCCGAATCCTCCGCCGCGTTATTCGCTTCGGCGTCGCTCTGCTCTTGTTCGACATCTGACTCCGTCGCCGTTTTTGATTCGGCATCGTCGTCGGGAGCGACCGCCACACCGCCGCCAGCGAGTCGGCTGCCAAATTGATGCGTCATTTCCCAGTGGCTGATTCCCAATTCCTCAGGATCAAACGATCCTTTCCAATCGCGGTACGACAAGGGTAACTGAGTGCCGGTGCGTGCATCGGTCCAAATCCAAGGTTCGCCCGGACGACCATCGACCGAATCGTTCATGAAGGCATTAAAATGCCAACCGTGCGAGATCGCGGAATAATCGTGACAGCGACCGCAGGTGTTTAGCGGCGAATACGGTTGGTCCGATTCCGGCGTGATCTTGCGATTATTGACATCATACAGATCAATATGGTGAATGTAGCGAGCGTTTGAATCGCTGTGGGCGTATTTGCTGTCCGCGGCGACAACGCGTGCCCCAGGATCGCTGGCCAACCCCAGCACTAGGATCGAAAATCCGATCACGCGAATCATCGGCCCAATGATAGGTCTGCCGAGTCGCAGCATCCCGATTTGCAGCACCCCGATTTGCGAGACGCCGCTGGCACGCCAACGGGATTGCGAGTGGGAATCAAAACAGCGACCAGCAAGGAAATCGCGAGAACGAGACATC
>NZ_JBFHFD010000600.1:0-5373 GCF_041583735.1 Novipirellula sp. | reverse complement strand
TCGAACGGAGCCTTCCGCGACGTTCGGGTGAGGGGGCTGACCGAGCAAGTTGCGGGCGGCGGTAATGTCACGTCCAGCTGAATTGCTCGCCAGTTGCGCGGTCGCCCCCTCACCCGAGCAACGCCTTGAGGGCGTGCTCGACCTCTCCCCCAACTTCGTCGGGGGCGAGGTAACTAAGGAAGTCGCCAGAGGAAAAAGATTGGCTCCCGAAATCGACGGCGACTTCGAAGCAGACGATTGGTTGTTTAGAGCGAAGCAAAATCGAGCCGGTTGAATTCTTTTTCCTGACTCGCCCCGATCTCCGGCGACATTTCTCAGCGTTGCCTCGGCCAGAGAAGTTCCCGCCAATGCGTAGTATTGGCCAGCACCAGCGTCGGCCCACGGATGTTGGCGTCCAAAACACGAATAGTGAGTCCGCGCAACGCGAAAAAGAGTCCGCGAACCTTTTCTACTCCATCCAGAAGATCGCGGAAGCGAACCGGACGTAATCGCCATCGGGCAGGGGTTGAACTAGCAAAATGAACGTGATCCGAGGTCAGTTCGTCTTGGAAGGCTTCAAGCAATTGATGTTCGTTGGCTACCAATCAAACGAGGTGTGTCGCAAACCGATACTGCGAACCCCTTCTCACCGCTCAGGTGTCACGGCAACACTGGTGATTGTGAATCAACTCCTCAAAAGGACGCAAATCGAATGGCATCAGACATCAAAATCCCGGGTCGAGTGACTCAGGAACTCCACAGCTACGCGGCGTCAATCTTGGGTGAGACCACTTGGGGTTTGTCTGGACCGGGGATTAACAACGAGACCTGCAAGTACGCAACGCACTTCGGAGTTGCCCCGCCGTGATAGCGATTGATTGGAAAGGAACCGGCAACACACGTGTCCCCACGCAAATAGGAGTAACCTCTGTTGAAAGTTTTATGAAAACCAACGACGTTCTTCAAACGCAACGTGCGGCAATAGGGTTAGTTGTGATTCAGTCTTTGGATCCTCCGATAGCTCTTGCATTGTTCCGTAAAGACATATTCCTGCGTGCCGAAATCGCCGGGGTGATCACTCATTGCTGATGCGAAAATTTGGCGTTTAATTTCGCTGGGAATGTCAGGGAAACCATCTGCCCCGAAATAAAGCCGAGCGTAACTCTTACATTGTTCCTCAAAGACGTATTCCTGCGTGCCGAAATCACCGGGATGATCGCGTACGGCGTCGGCCAAGATTTGCTGCCTGATATTCTCGGGCACTTGCAAAACTTGACCGTCCATGCAGTCTGCCAACTCATCAGGCTCTAGCCCCGAGAAAATCTCATTTTCCGAGCATGACAGGTCTTGCACCGCATTCAAACTCAGCCCCGGTTTACGCATCGCAACAAGATCAGGATGTTTGCCATGCTGCGAAAGTAAGTTCTTAACTACCGATCTGTCCATCAACATGCAGTCAACGGACTCAGCGAATTCAATTGCAGACTTTGTAAAATTGCTGCACGTCACGACGGCGGCCTTCTGGCAATCGTAATGGGACTTCCCAGCAACTGCGTCACTAACCGCGGTCCGTGAGACGTTTCCGGAATACCGTTTTGCCTGAATCGCAATTCGTTCTCCGTTAACCGTTGCGATGACATCCACGCCAAAGTCGTTACTTGCCCGAGTTACCTCCGCAGTATGTCCCATGCATCGGATGATCGCCGCGACAAACGCCTCAAACTCTAGCCCTGTCATCTGATCTACGTCCTCGATAGTCAGAGTATCTGATCTAAAGATTGGTCCAGGTCGTGAAACCGGTGCAAGATTCGCCGGGTGGATATTACCATGACTGAAGTCTCTCGCATTCGACAACGAGCGTTCTGCAGCAGGGCTTATCCAATTTACAGCACGCCAAAAGAGCAAGATTCCCAGCCATACAAAAATGCCGCCAATAAACAACGTTGACGCACCCCCAAACGATTCATCGCCCTGGAAGAATGAAAGAACCGACGCGAGCAGTCCTAAACCACCAATCAGCAATAGAATGCATGCGATCGGGAACACGAGTAGAGCGGCGAGGATATGTAAGAATCGCATAGAAACGGAACTAACGAGGAGATTACGGGACGCCATAGTTTAGCAAAATGCCAAACGGCCTGGACCGCCGCACCGCTAAAGTTTCGTCGTTGGCCGCTTTCGTCGAGCCGTTGGACAAGAAAAGGTTCCAGGACTCAAAAGTCGAGTTGCGGGTGCATCTGGATAATTTGGTTCCGGAACACATTGCATGAAAGATTGTACTCACTGATCTGCTCCGGTGGCCGATACAGGAATAATTGGGGGCATTCCAGAGTGCCGTGTTGGTCAATTCTGTTGATCGTGCAGTATTGCGTCCTGTCAGCTCTGTTCTCGTCAGTCGATGAAACCGGACGGACCATTTGCGGGGTAGGGTTGCACGCAAAAATCGCCCCGTCCGAGTGGTGGCTACGGATGCGTCAGAGCAACTCCACGACCACCTTCTCTAACCAAATCTTCTGATCATTTCGTCTGGTTCACCGCGAGAGCCGAGTTTCCGATACCTTCGGGCACTGTGTGACGATGCCGGAGTTAGCTATGGTGAAAAGATGTTTATGAGGGGCTTTTTACGCTTATTCGTAAGCAACGCCCGCCCTTCAGCGACGTCGGTCCGCGAAAAGACGATCTCGACAAGATCTTTTGCGGCATGTCCGGGATCATGGATGCGACGAATCCCATACGAAACGAGGGCAGCATGGCGCATGCCAACAATGATTTGCTCGATTCATCCGAAGCCGGACCGTTCATCAACATGGCTCAGACGGGCTAGCATCACGTCGACACTAGGGTGACGTCGCTTGAGACATGGGAGACGTCGCGGTGTCGCAAACTCGCTATAACTTAGAACAGGCTCATGAACGTCAGTGGAGACAGACATTGCCCCCATGCTTCTGGAAGTCACAGCGATATGCGGATACAACTGAACTTGCAATGGAACTGTGGCCTCTTTGATGTTGTCTCGTCACCGTAGAATAGGAGAGAAGCGTGGGACATCACTATGTACCCCGAAAGTACCTGAAGGGATTCACCGATCCGTCTGAACCGTTAGGTCTGTGGCAATTCGACAAGAAAACTAATAGCTACTCGCGAGTCCGGGCGTCGATTGCAAAAATTGCGCAAGAGCCTGGCTACTACGATGGGGAAGTTGAGTCGCTTTTAAATGAATTAGTTGAGATTCCTGGTAACCGGGCGTTAGACCAACTCAGGTTGGGAAACTTCACACTTTCGGAGGATGATCGACTGAGCCTCGCGACGTACATGGCGACGATGACACATCGCGTACCAGTACATCGGGCCAAGGCCGATAAAATGGGTCCTGATGTTTTGAAGGACGTAACGGCACGGATGCGAGACGAAATCAGGCAGTGTGGAAGGGAAAAAAACATTTTAGAACGACTCGTCGAACAGCGGATTGCTGAGCTGGATGAGATCGAAACACGCATGTCAGAATCCTTGCCACCGGAAGTCCAGGACTCTATGTACTGCCCGTGGCCGAGTGCGAGAACGATTGGTTTGATTTACACAATGCACTGGAGATTCGTTCACGCAGCAAGTGATCAGAAATTCGTAACCTCGGACAACCCCGTGTTCTACTTTGAGTACTACGGGTTGGCTAGAAGAGAATCCGAAATTACATTCCCTGTCTCGAGTGAACTGGCGATTTTTGGAAACTGGGTTCCATTTCGACCGGACGGTGAATTCGTTGACGACAAAAAATTAGTTAAGGAAGTAAATCGGCGGACCGTTATTGGTGCCCACCGCTTTGTTTTCACTCGCAGAAGGGAACCTTGGCTAGGGAAAGTTGCGAAGAAGGATCAAACCCAATTGAACCGAATCAACTGGGGATCAACGTACGCACCTCGTACCCCAAAACGAAGACCATCGTCAGTACGTCAAATTACGGAGCAACGCAACATCATTCAGCAACGCCCGATCCGTGATCCAAGTTCTGGGTGTTAGGGACTGTTCCGTTGGCCAACTCGGATCACTGGCCCGGTCGATGAAACCGGTGCATCCGGCGTCGGCCACCGGTGCAGCATCACTAGTGTCAGATGTAGGCCGGCAACTTGCTCAGGACACACCGACATGTGTGATCTCAGAGACTTGTCTCGTGACGCCGGACGTTGTGACATGAGTCATTGACGGATCGTAAACTGTGACACTTCTGACTGCGTGCTAAGTTTGAGTTCGGCGTCGAGGAGGCAGCGTGAATCAATTTGACTCACGGCATTCGGTGGGGCGGACCGATGCGTTGAATGGCCCTGAATGTAACAGCATCGGTTGCGCCAACCGATGCTTCGAAGCCAGTTGTGTTTCGGATCGTCTGGAGCAGCTTCGGGCGATGAAACGTCAAACAGCCCGACGTCGTTTTCGCAAATCCCCGAACAGCGTCGATGATTCCGACCGGAGTCGTTACGAAGAATTCTGAAACGACCTCTGGTTTCTTGATGGGAATGGTACTTGGACTGATCCCGTTGATTTCGCTCTACCTTTATTCGATCTCGCCCGGCTCATCACGCAAACGACTAACTTTGTCAGTCAACCCTCTCGGGCTTTCTCGTAGCTCGAAGACAGCCTGCATATGTTCTGCAAGCTGCTCCGCTTCCTCATCCCTCATGGCTTTGATCTCATCAAATGTCAGGCCCTCGCGAACATCCTCAAGGCTCAGCACGTGGCAGATACACTCTCCCCAAAGTACTGCCCTGGTCTGCGGATTCTTCTCGGCGTGGGCTCTGTCGAGAAGTATACCAAGATCGTCGTCTGAGTCAGACGCAGCCTCCGGCAGCTTCACCGGGTCTGAGTCTTGATCTGCCGTCGTCGCCGATTCGTCATAGTCAGTGGGAACTCCAACGGGTATTAGCGCCACTCCCTCGCCAGGTTCTGTGGGAATGCCGTGAAACATTTCGGCGATCTGGTCACCATAGTCAGGTCGGCTACATAGAAGCTCATGCAACGGACTGAGAGTGATGTCCGTCCAGGCAGCCGGAACTGGCGAAGTTGGCGTCGCACGGTAGCGACCACTTTCTTCAAGTGCGATCCGTGCCACAAGGGGAATGAAGCCGTGCATCGGAATAGCATCGGCGTAAGTCTGGGTATCTACAGCGCTGAACAACGACAACCTAGCCCAGTCAACACTGCCGTAGACTTGCTGAGCGGCACTCATCGCATTCTCTGGACACGTCCCATCCCAGGCCCATTTGGAATTGCCCACGAAAAGTTGACAGTGGACCGGAAGATGTCAGACTTCTCTGACAGGAGATCCAATTCATGGACAAACGTCGAACATTCAGCCGAGAATTTAAATTAGCTGCCGTTAAGAAAGTGATTGAACAGGGACTT
>NZ_JBFHFD010000599.1:0-5381 GCF_041583735.1 Novipirellula sp. | reverse complement strand
TTGGGCACGGCGGGGCCAGTTTCTGCCGCGGACCGTGGCCGAACGCCCTGTCTGGTCGATCTGGATCGGTTACTTGGCCACACTGTTGACGATGAACCTGTTGCTGATGTTTGGCTCGCTGGATCATCGCGTGTTATTTCCGATCGCGGCGGCATTAAGCGGGTTCGGATTTATTGCGATGGGAGGCCATGTGTGGGGTGGCGCCGCGATTTTAGGGATCCTGTTCCTGGTGGGGTCGCTGGTTTCGATCCTCTGGCTGCCCTACGCATCGCTGATTTTTGGATCGATTTGGCTGCTGAATCTGTCCGTGTTGGGGTGGCATTATCGATTACGGCCGCAGCCGGAAAATTAACGAAGCCCGCATCTTCCGAATAATCGTTGCCTGGGTGAACCGTCGTCATGATCGATGCCGACTGCACAAGGTAGCGACAGCTGTCGTGGTCGACAAAATCGGTATGACAACACCGGAATGTCGTCAAGCATCTTCTGACCTTTGATTCCCGCTGCAAACGGCAACGTTATGTCACGATTTTTTCTTGCCTTCACGATCGCCTGCGTCGCCGTTTCGGCGGATGCACATCATCCTGATCGCGAAAACCAACCGGTTCATCAACGCATTGATGTGATTGGGCCGCTGGGAAACCGACTGCCCGAGTCGTATCGTCGCAAATACAATCGTCCGACCTACATCGGTGGCAAGATTGCGTATTGCATCGCCCCGTCGAGCCGCGAAGCGATGGCATGGCACAACGCCGAACATCGCGGCAGCTACGAGAAAGAGAAAAAGGGATGCCGGACGGTCACAACCTATTTTTACCCAAAACCATGGGAAGCACTGCAGATCGGGCCTCGTCCATCGTCGGCATCACAGGATGACGGATTGGTCCAAGCGGTCGAGGACATTGCGGATCCATCGGTCTTGCCGGACCAAGTCACCGATTATTTGGAGGTCGATTCGGTCCACCCGGCTCCCGGTGAAGCTCCCGATGCGGGGTTGAAATTGGCCGATCCATTGGATTTGATCGAAGAGTGATGCGGTGTCGGTAGCCGTGTTTCTGCCAGATCCTCCAAGCTTGCGTTGGGAGGTTCGGGCATCGAGCCTTTAGCGTTGTTAGTCGTTTTGACGCCGCTAGGCCCCGGTTGGGTGGTGACGAAACCGTGGCTAGCGGCAAAACGGCTAACTAAAACCAGCTCTTGACCAGAAATCTGCTTCGACTTCAAGAAAATTCTCAGAAGCGTCAAAGTTTACCTAACCGGACTCCGATAACTACTTTCGGACGAGGAGGTCTCGAGTTGCTATGTGGCAGCTTCGGGGCTTCACGGAGGGGGGCTTCCACACTCGGCCCGATCGAAATGCGCTCGTCGCCTTCATGGCGATACCGTTAAAGCGTGTTTCACGGCGGCACCGCCCAGGAAGCCTTGAGCATGAACCGCTCGCTGTTACGATTTACTGCGTATCTTCAGCTTGGGATGACCATCCTTTTTGCGAGCGGATGCGCACCGACACAACCGTTCTTTCTGAATGAGTCTCCGGACCTTCAGTTCTATCTCAACCAAGCGACGGCGATCGAGTATCCCGACGTCGAGGTCGAGCATTTGGCTGAAACCACCGGTGCGCTTCCTCCGTTGACCGTTGGTAATCACGATTACCAATTCTGGGATCTGTCGTTGGAAGAGTGCGTGTCGATCGCGCTGCAGAACTCGAAGTTCTTCATCACCACCAATGGTAACGCGGAGTTCCGCCAGAACATTGCGGCTCAGTTCACCAGTGGGAATGCGGACCAGTTCGGCAGCATCTACGACATTGCCGTTCAGCAATCGACCACCCAATCGGTTCCATTGACCGTTGATGGCAACGGCAACCGCGTTCTGCCGCGAGGCGTTCTGCGAGCCAACCAAGTCGGCGGCGTGGAAGACGCATTGGCCGAATTTGATGCCCAAGCCAGTGGTTTTGTTAACTACGGAACGACCGACCGCACACGCAACGTCGGTATCGCGAATAGCATCAACCCACAAATTTCACGAGCCACTGACACCACTCAGCAAGCCGCTCTCAGCAAGCGACTTGCCACCGGTGGCGTCGCAACGCTTCGTCAACAAGTTATCTACTCGCGAAGCAACGCGGAAATCAGTGCCGTATCACGAGCCGTTCCAAGCGACTGGACCGCGTTGATCGAAGCTCAGGTGCAACATCCGCTGATGCGAAATCGTGGCACGTTGATCAACCGCATCCCTGTGGTGTTGGCAAGCTTGAACGAAGACCTTTCGATCGCCGACTTTGAATCTCAGGTCCGTAACTTGGTCCGTGATGTCGAGAACACTTACTGGGACCTGTACGTGTCCTACCGAAATGTCGCGACCTCGATCATCGGTCGTAACAGTGCGATCGCCACCGCCCAGTTTGCTCGATTGAATCTGGAAAACGGCACCGGTACTCGCCAAGAATTGGCTCAAGCGGTCGAGCAGTACTACCAATTCCGTGGCATTTTGGAATCGGCTATCGCTGGTTCGAACGTTCCTGGTGCGGACCGTTTCGGAGTCTACGGCAACGAACGCCGCATGCGTGAACTGCTAGGAATCACCGCTACCGACGGTCGCTTGATTCGTCCGATCGACGAGCCCTCGCTCGCCCGTGTCGAATTCGATTGGAACGAATCGGTTGCCCAAATGTTGTACCTCAGCCCTGAAGTCCGCCGTAACAAAACTCGGATCAAACAAAACGAGTTGGAGTTGATGGCTGCAAAGAATCAAATCCTTCCCGAAGTCAACCTGTCGTTGCTTTACCGTTGGGTTGGCCAAGGCGACACGCTTGGGCCGCCGCAGCGACGTGACGTTGCCGGGCCGAACCCAGGCAGCAGTGCTTTGGCGGAATTGACGGGGGGCGATTACCAAGAAGGTGCCATTCGTTTGGACATCACGCCGCCTGCACTTGGGGCTCGTCGTGAACTGGCTCGCATCCGTGGCGCCCAATTTCGTTTGGTTCGCGAAAAGGCGTTCCTGCAAGAACAAGAGCGTTTGTTGGTCAGCCAACTAAGTGACGCAACCGCGAAAGTGGCCACTCACTACCAACTCGTACAAACCAATGCACAACGATGGCAAGCTGCCGAGCAAGAAGTGGAAGCTCGTTTGGCCGAGTTCAAGGGCGGACGAAGCCCGGTGAACGTCGTGCTTCAGAGTCAACAACGTCGTGCTCAAGCACAAATCGATTACTACCGAGCCCTTGGTGAATACAACAAATCGATCAACTACGTCGACTATATGAAAGGCACCTTGCTGGCCAACAGCAACATCACGCTGGCCGAAGGGCCTTGGAACAAGAAAGCATACTGGGATGCACTGGAACGAGCACGTGAACGAAGTGCCGGAAAGCAAGTCAAGTACGGCGTGACCCGGCCCGAGGTTGTCCGCACCGGACCTGTGCGTGATGCCGATGCAGCCGTCAACATGATGGGCGGATCTGCAGACCACGCCGGTGAGATGATCTTCGGCGATCCGAATGATCCGCTGAGCATGAACCTTTCGCCTTACCGCAACACGATCGAAGTGGACGATGTTCCGCTGAGCCAGATGGGGACTCCGCAGCAAATGTTTTCACCGGGGGTATCGCCAGAGCAGTTTGCACCCGCGAATCCAAGCACCCCGCGAGCTAGTGAATCGGTACCGCCGATGCCAACGATCGACAGCTTGCCTGATTCGGGATCGCTACAACCTTTGGACATTCCGATCGGCAGTGCCGTCGCACCAATGAATTACGAAACGCCCGCCGTCTCGGCCCGCATTTCGGACGACGTCGACGTCAGCTATGCACCGACCCCGGTCGCACGTCGACCTTTACCGTCTCGTTAGACACGAGCCGGCCACCAATTTTCCTTCGGGCGGAGGCATACGAGGGCTGCCCGCATTACGCGTCGGGAACGACAGCCCTCGTAAAACGAAAGTTCGAGAGCGCCGCAAGGCGCCTCGAACTTTTCGTCGTTACCGTAGCATAGGCTTCCAGCCTGTGATCTTCATTGGCCGTAGCGAAAGTCGCCAAGACTTTCGTCGTTTGGGAAGGTGGGATCAATAAAAGTCGTGGATCGCTCCGCGTTCCATCGTTCCGATCGCGGTGCGATCAGCGTCTATCCGCCAATAGGGACCGAAACTCTTGGCGAGTCTTGCTACGGGGAAATTCTCGCCTCCTCCCTGCGTAAAACTTCGGCGAAGCGGCGTCATTTCGGGCTTGGATTCTGCCCACAAATCGCAGTGGGATACCATGAATCGCTTGCCGAAATTATGTTGATCCTTGTGTTGCTAACACTCAACGTGATGTCAAACCAGGGTTGAGCCATCTTGCAACCAGCAGAGGCAAACTAGATCTACCCTCTTTCGGGCCCCTTCGGAACATGTCCACAAGCACAAATCAGCCGTCACACTGCTCGTCTACCGCTACGAACGCCATCGATTTTGTCGACGGCTTTGCGCGGCGTCACATTGGATCGTCGGAAACCGAACTCGCTGAGATGTTGAATTTGCTCGGTTTCGATTCGTTGGACGCACTTGCCGACGCCACCGTTCCGGCCGACATTCGATTGGATGCACCGCTGGACATTCCCGATCCACGCGGCGAACGCGAATGTCTGCAAGGACTGAAAGCGATCGCCAGCAAGAACAAAATCTACCGCTCGTGTATCGGGATGGGGTACACCGGGACCGTCACGCCGCCAGTGATTCTGCGGAACGTGCTGGAGAATCCCGGTTGGTATACGCAGTACACGCCTTACCAAGCCGAAATTTCACAAGGCCGGCTCGAGGCACTGCTGAACTTCCAAACCGTGATCGCCGATTTGACGGGGTTGCCATTGGCTGGGGCAAGTCTGTTGGACGAAGCGACTGCGGCTGCCGAAGCGATGGGCATGTGTATCGCAATTGCCAATCACAAGAAAACGGGTTTCTGGGCTTCCGACGATTGCCATCCACAAACGATTGCACTGCTGAAAACACGCGCTGCCGGTCTAGGTGTCGATTTGAAGATAGGGCCGATCAGCGAAATCGATTTCGAACATGGCGAGGGCGGTCTGTGCGGTGTATTGGTTCAGTACCCCACGACCGATGGACGGATCAACGACTACAGCGAATTGGCGGCGACCGCCAAGAGCCACAAGTGTTTGACGGTTGCGGCAGCGGATTTGTTGGCACTCACGCTAATCACTCCTCCGGGCCAATGGAGAGCCGACATTTGTATCGGCAGCGCTCAGCGATTTGGAGTTCCGATGGGACTAGGTGGACCACACGCCGCGTACATCTCGACTCGCGACGAGTATGCCCGCAAACTGCCCGGCCGGATCATCGGCGTTTCCAAAGACAGCCATGGCAACCGCGCCCTTCGCATGGCGATTCAAACT
>NZ_JBFHFD010000598.1:0-5397 GCF_041583735.1 Novipirellula sp. | reverse complement strand
GGGGCTTTATTGTTTGCAAGTGAGGCATCATGATTTTCAAAGGTGTCTAAATTGGTTGTTTCGAAAATGACTGTGGTTTCGATCTTAGCCGAAAATACCAATACTTCCACCTGTGTTAGCCGATCGGACCGTGCTCTCATATTGATGAATCCGATGACGTCTCGGATCTTAGCCCCATCTCGGACACGTCGATTGGTTTGATACCCATTTTCAGTGCGGGCGAATTCGTTTGAAACCGAAAATCGCCATTTTCTGGATCAATGAACAACGGATCAACTGCTCGGCTATGAGCGTCCACACCATCGCTCCGTTGCTTCGCAAGCATCTCGTCGCCTAACGTCGGGTCGGCCATGCAGTAATAGATGTTGTAGTCGGTGTCGGCATCCGCCGATCTCGCCAACGCTCGCCCTCGGCGATCCTCGCTTGATTTTCCTTTGCCCGGCCCGAGTTCGTTGATGAACTCGCATTCATCGTGGGACGAAAAGAAGACATTTCGTTGGATTGTGGCACCCGACAATGGTCCTTCGCGAACCGACAAGTAATAACCACGGGGCGGTGCGATCACATCCACCACCATGTTGTTTTCGACACGCGTATTGAGCTTCAGCATGATGCCTTGCGAAGTGCATTTGTAGATCACGTTTTCGGCGATCAGTGTATCCATTTGCCCACCATCGGTTCGGATCGCACATTGCATGATCATGGGCGCGACCAAGTGGTGCACGTAATTGCGTCGGATCACATTCCCCGCACCCGCACCACGGATGTAAATCGCGTTGCCATCGCCCAATTCTTCCATGGCATGATGGATCTCGTTGTACTCGATCATATTGTCATGCGTGTGCAGAAAAGGACGCACCTCGTCGAGTGTCTTCTTCTTCTTTTTTGCGGGCTCGTCACCGATTTCATGCCAACGGATGGTGCGAGTCAGTTCACGCCCCGATTTCGTAAAGAAGTCGGTCATGCAGCCCGACAGGATCAGCCCCGTGTAGGGCGTGTGGTGAATCAAGTTGTTCGCGACACGGTTTTCTCCGCTCTGCCAGAGCATGATTCCGGGCGAGTGAGAATAGATTCTGCCGGTATGATGGATGTGGTTGTTGTAGACGAGATTGTTCCGGTTCACGTCTTTCGTCCCAGGACCGTAGCCACACAACAGAATCCCGGAACCTCCCATCTGCTGGATGTGGTTGTTTGATAGGATGTTGTTCATTCCATGCAGATCCACTCGAATTGCCCCACCGCCGCTGTGAGCGAAATGGCAGTCCTCGACGACGCAGTTTTCAGCTCCACGCAGACGCAGCAAAGCGGTCGCCTTGTCGTGCATCTCCCAATCATGCTGCAGACCAGCGTCATCGTTGGAAACGGTGTAGCGGTCGCCATGCTGAAATGTCAGTCCACGAAACTTCAGATTGCGAACCGGCAAATCCTTGGGGCCAGCTTTATCCACGGTCCCTTCGATGCGAATCAATTCCTGTAATTGAGGTGCAACCACACCCCCGTCATTCCGCGGCCATAAATAGAGCTTGCCCTGCTTCGTGTCGAGCACCCACTCGCCTGGCTCATCGAGTGCTTCCAAAACATTTTCTACCCAACAGGATTCTGTTCCCTTCAAGAAATGCAGCTCGTTCATCGCATAGGTCGCGTCCACGGACGTGTAGGCAATTTGCTGTTCTTCGTCGACTGACTTTAGGGGCAGAACGTTCACGATCCAGGCGTGATGTGGGCGAACGACGATCTCGACATCGCTCACATTCAGCCAGTTTCTGAGCTTACCTGCTGGAAAGTGCAGCTTGTCTCGACCGCTGCCCTGCAGCGGAATGAAACCCGCTGACCGCGCCCGTGGCAAAAGGCCCTGCTGATCATAAAGAGTTTTGAAACTTCCGGTCACGTCCGCAACGATGACCTTGCCCTGTGCCTGTTGCGGCAGCGCGGGGAGATTTTCGCTGACTTGCTTCCAATCCGAGATCGGTCTCGCTGAACTCAGTACAGGCGTTTCACCAGGATAGGCCGCATAAGTGATCGTCGCCTTGTCGTCGCCCGAGTCCTGTAATCCAAAAACAACAGTGTCGCTGAGCGTGTATGTCCCCTCGCGAATAAGCACGAGGATGTCGGTTGTTTTGTTTTTCTTCAATTTTCGAACCGCATCACGAGCTCGTGATAGCGTGGCAAACGGGCCATCGCTTGCTTGTGGATTAGGTTCGGCCAAGGTCCCCGACCAAACATCGGAGCCATCAGGCGACACATAGAAATCGGGCGGCACAAGGAAATCAGCGGCGTAACCGATAGGCGTCGCTATTAAGCTGCCTAGGGTGCCGATGATCAGTGCCAAAATGAATATAGAAATACGTTGCATATCATTCACGATTTGAAGGTTTCCAAATGTTTGTTTCGGTGAAAGAGTGAGCCGACGGCGCTAGCCGCGGGCCGAGCACCCATCGGAATAAACGCTTCATGGCTCAAGGTTAGTTCTGGGCCGCTAAAACTTTGGGTATAGATGTCGGAATTGGGAGTAAGTTTTTCTTCCGGCTATATAGTACGGTTACCTCTCCACCGACGAAGTCGGGGGAGAGGTCGAGCACGCCCTAAAGGCGTTGCTGGGGTGCGGGGGCGACCGCGCTATCGACCGAGCAATTCCGGTGCAAACGGCGTTATCGTCGGCGAGTGGCTTGCTCGGTCAGCCCCCTCACCCGAACGTCGCTGAAGGCTCCGTTCGACCTCTCCCCCAACGAAGTTGGTGGAGAGGTGGCAGAAAAATTGAGCAACCAAAATCATGTTAACACCAAAGTTTTAGCAGTCTACGACTCACGTTTCCCAACAGCTCCTCAGCAAATTCCACGACACTAAAATTCGGCGGGGCCCCACTCCGGAATGCCCTTCTCCTGCAACTGCTTTTCATAACGGACGTGCAAAGGTTGTTCTTTCAACTTTGGCAAACCTTCATTGACCATTAGCGGAAGAACCGATTGCCACCAACTGTCATAGGATTTCCGCAACTGATCAATCACCTCGGGGTGCGAGGATGCGACATCGGTCGTCTCCCCTGGATCAGCCGAAATGTCGTAGAGTTCTTTGTTGTTCACAAACCGCCATCGCTCTGTACGAACGGCACATTTCTCGAACTTCGCCGATTCGGGGTCTCCGTTCCAGCGGCCACAATGAACAAACAGTTTGCGATCGGGCCACTCGGTCTTTGGATTCTCGAGCAACGGGACAAGCGAACGTCCATCAAGCTCCTGCATTTTTGTGGGTAGTTCCACACCGGCTAAATCGCAAAACGTTCTGTACAGATCGACATGAGCCGTCAGCGCGTCGATATCCACTCCGCCGCTCAAAACATCTTTCCAATACCAGAAAGCCGGCACATGCGTCCCGCCTTCGTTGGGCGAGTTTTTACCACCTCGCATGTTGAAATTGAAATGTTTCACTCTGTTGCCGTTGAGTGTGCCGCTCAAGTGAGTCGCACCGTTATCGGTCATAAAGATCACGAGCGTATTGTCGAGCGCGTTCCACTCGCCAAGCGTTCGCATCAACAGGCCAAAATTGTCATCGATGTTCTCAATCATTCCGTAGCGTCCGGCCGTTCCCTTGTCGTAGCCCAAATCGAGAAAACGCTTTTTATACTTCTCTGGCGCAATGGTCGGAGCATGCGGCGCATTTAAAGAGATGTAAGCAAAATAGGGTTTCTTGGCCTCGTGCTGTTGTTTGATCCAGCGGAGCGCCGACGCAAAAAACAGATCGGTGCAAAAGCCCTTGGTCTGCACGATGGTGTTGTTGTGCAACAACACATTGTCGAAATAGGTGTTTTGGCCGTTGGGCGGAAAATCACCAAGTGACACTTGACCAATTCCACCGGCACCGTGCATCAGCACCTCATCAAACCCGCGGTTCTGCGGGAGATATTCCTCTTCATCGCCGAGGTGCCACTTCCCGAACAGCCCCGTTTGATAACCAGCACTCTGTAATGCCTGCGGCATTGTAAAGGAGTCCAACGCCATTCGTTCTCGCTGACGAATCGTATGCGTCACACCGTTTTTGAACGGCACCCGCCCGCTCATGATCGCAGAGCGAGTCGGGGCACAGGTCGGGCTGACCTGAAAATCGGTAAAGCGGAGCGACTGCTCGTAAAACCGATCGATCTCGGGCGTCTTCACCACCTCGTTCCCCATACAGGAAAGGTCACCCATGCCCTGATCGTCGGTCATCACAAGGACGATATTGGGGCGACTGCCTGCCAGCGGTGCGGCATTGGCGAAGTCAGCACAAGCCAGTATCGCCAGCAACCCAGCTATCATCTTGGTCAAATTATTGTTCATACTTTCCTATTTCTTCTTTTCGCTACTTATCACTGAAAGTGCCGAAGCGATCTCAAGAGCGACCTTCTCAGCCAAGTACGCATACCCCTGGCTTGTAAAATGAACATCCCCTTTTTGTTTTTGGATTTCAGGTAGTCCTCGCAATGCATGAGCATGTAGATCATTGATCCGAATCCCATTCTTTTTCATGATTGATTCAGCAATTAAATTATATTTGATCTCATCGCCCTCCTTTCGTCCGGCCTCAAATTCCGGTACCGGCGTGGTTGCACACCAAATCAAGGTCGCATCGGTTTGTTTCAAGCGAGCCACGATCTGCTGCAGACTCTCCCGATACTGATCCGGACTGGCCGTTAAGGTTCCATCGACCTTGTCGCGATGCCCTTGTGTTTTTGACTTTGGGTTTCGGTAGCAAATATCCCACAACCCCCAATTGAAATGGATCACATCCCATTTTCGCTGCCCGAGCCACTTGGCCAGGTTTTCGCTTCCAAACGCTGCATATTTTCCATTGCTGGGAATCCGAAACACATCCGCCTTTCCAGACAGCCGCTTGCGAACATCGACGGTATACCCAATCGATATCGAGTCGCCGATCAACAGGACGTTGGGCAGATCTGGATCATCCTGGGGATTGGCAAATGCGTTAGAGAATTCCTTGCCGGTATACAGCTCCTCTTGACTTGCCAACTCCTGAGCCGATGCGCCGACCATTGTTGTCAGGAAAAGAACTGCACATAGCATCAGAGCCCCGGTTCTTGCCGCAGTTGCACCCTGAAAGAATCGCTTCAAGGCGAGACTCCGACTTTTTCCGTCGGCGACATTGGTAGCGTGCGTGTCTTTCATCAACTCACTTTCATTTTAAATGGGTTAGGCGATAAACGTCTAAGTTGTTGCTTACCGTAACGAAACTCTTGGCGAGTTTCGCTACAAAGAGATTTCGGCAGTCCAAGCGATCGCGTCGAACGTCTCGAAAATCTACCGGACTGAAATTTCATCGACATACATTCCGCCGTGTTCGATGGTCGTTAAACGGATCGTGTTGGCTCCGCGCTGGATTGGAATGTTGACGGTCACCGCTTTC
>NZ_JBFHFD010000597.1:0-5411 GCF_041583735.1 Novipirellula sp. | reverse complement strand
GGATGGATGCGAGCGAAGTGGACGTGGCCGATTTTGAACGTTTTGATGCGGACCAATCTCAACGATTGCGGTCTCGGCTCAGCGAACTGTTGGGGGGTCTACACAATGTTCATCTACGGCGACTCGGGCAAGCTTTTCTGAGCGATGACATGTTCATGCAGCGACTCGAGGTGGGGGCTGCGGCAGTCAGCAACCATCACGCCTACCCCGGCGGCCTGCTGAAACACACCCTCGATCTGATGGAACTGTGCATTTTGGTCGGCCCCCGCTATCCGCAACTCGATACCGAGTTATTGATGTTCGGCGCCTTCTTGCACGACCTCGGGAAACTCGAAGAGCTCTCTTCCGAAGGCGAAGCCACCTATACCGACCGTGGTCAATTGGTGGGACACATCGTGATCGGCGTCCAGATGCTTGGTGAGAAGATTCGTGAGATCGATTCGCCCGCCGAGCCATTTCCTCACGAACTGCGTCTCCAGCTCGAGCATCTCGTGGTCAGCCATCACGGGCAAATTGAATTCGGCAGCCCAAAATTGCCCGTCACTCTGGAAGCGGTGACGCTGCATCACATCGACAATCTCGACGCCAAGATCGAATCGTACACCAACATCATCGAATCCGACATTTCCGCCGACGGCAACTGGACAAACTATAACCCAACGATTGGCCGCAAGTTGTGGAACAAGCGAGACTAACCGTAGCATAGGCTTCAATGCCTGTGACAACCATTTACGCTTTACCACAACAAGCACGCCCCCAAAGCCTTCGGGACCGAATGGAGACCGTGATGACAAGTCCACAAAAACGCAGCGCCGTCGTCCTTCTCTCGGGCGGTCTCGACAGTGCTACGTGCCTGGCGATCGCAAATGCGGAAGGCTTTGCGGCGCACGCGATCAGTTTTCGCTACGGGCAACGCCACGAGTATGAACTCGAGCGAGCTCAACAGCTTGCCCGTTCGCTTGGCGCAGCATCGCACCGAGTGGTCGACATCAATTTGGCCCAGTTCGGTGGATCGGCACTCACCGATGCATCGATTGGCGTGCCAAAGCACGAAGCCGTCGAGGAAGTTGGTGAATCGATCCCCGTCACGTATGTTCCCGCACGCAACACCGTGTTTCTTTCGCTCGCATTGGCGTTTGCTGAAACGATTCAATCGACCGACATCTTTATCGGCGTTAATGCACTGGACTACAGCGGGTATCCCGATTGTCGACCGGCGTTCATCACGGCGTTTCAAACCATGGCCAACCTTGCCACCAAAGCAGGCGTCGAAGGGGCCGAGCCACTGCGGATCCACACACCACTACTAGATCTGAGCAAAGCTCAAATCATTGCCAAAGGCATTTCGCTTGGCGTCGATTACTCACAAACGCTGTCGTGCTATGATCCAGGCCAAGGAGGCACGCCCTGTGGCCACTGCGATGCGTGTCTGCTGCGAAACAAAGGCTTTGCCGAAAACGCAATGACCGACCCGAGTCTGTAGTCAGATTGCAAACGATCGCCGTGCCGCTGCAAGGGTCTCGCCGTGAGCACTTCATTGACAAAACAAGCCTATCCGATCCTGCTTTTGTTGCTGGCCATGTGGCTGGTGCGGATTGTCGATTTCGTGATTCCGATCGACTTGAACCAGTTTGGATTGCTACCACGAACGCCACGAGGGCTGGTGGGCATTGGCATGATGCCGTTTCTACACGCCAGTTTCGCACATTTGATTGCCAACACGATACCGCTGGCAATCCTGTTGGGGCTAACGATTGCATCGCGACATCGTGCCTGGCCGATCATTGCCGCGATCGTGGTCGGCAATGGAGTCCTGTTATGGCTGTTTGGTCGCAGTGCTAACCACATCGGCGCCAGCGGACTAGTGTTCGGCTTGATCGCCTACTTGATCACCGTCGGGATCCGCGAAAAACAACTCACGTCGATCGCCATCGCCCTGGTCGTCGGCATTCTGTTTGGCGGCACCTTGCTGACGGGAATGCTACCGCGATGGAGCTCCGTCATCTCCTGGGACGGCCATCTGTTCGGCGGCATCAGCGGCCTGATCGTCGGCATCGCAACCTCACGATCGCGATAGTTATCGGCTTTGAGCGACCATGACGGAGTGCGGCAAGGCAACAACGACAACTCGCCATATGTTTTGATCGTTAGCCTTTTGAAAATCTCGGAGAGGCACTCGGCGCCGGCCCGAAAGCCGTTGACGGCTTCCGCTACGCTTTCGACGCAAAATGCATATAGGCGTGCAATTACTTCGGCTCGGTGAACACTTGGCTTAGTGCTTGGCGAAAGACTTCCAGGCGTTTGGGGGTGCTGCTGTCGATCACGGTCACCACGACTCCGCGGCGATCGAGGATGACGGTGTGTGGTAGCGACTTGGCTTGGTAAACATAAGCCGCGTCACCGTCGACATCCATTAATACCGCCGCGTCCACACTGACTCGCTCGATCGCTCGCGATGCACTCACACCGGACTCTTCCAAATTGATTGCCACCCACGCGACGTCGTTGCCGCCCACCTCCAGGATCGCTTGCGAGAAATCGGACAAGCCTCGCAGACTCGGGGCACTCCAACTGGCCCAAAAGTCCAGCACGACAACACGTCCCTTCAGCGACGCCAAATCAAACGATTCCCCCTCGATCGTTTTCAAATCGAAATCAGGGGCCGGCTTGCCAATCAGCGGTGAAGCAACACCTAACGCCGGTGCTTTACGAGTCGGTTCGTCGCGGTAGGCCATCGGTACCGTTGCCGACTCGATTACCCAATTACGCTCGATACGGTCCGACGCCTGGGCCACTGGATCACGACCAAAGTGAATGGACTTGATGTCGCTCAGCGGAACCTCGAATTCGGCGAACGCCCTGCTCTGCCCCGTCAACTTCTGATCTTCGATTGCAAAGCCCCACAGCGTGACTTCCCGTTTATCAACGAGCACGGCATGAACAAGGAACTCATCGTCCCTGGGCTGTGCGTCGGACTGCGGATGAAGCCAAACAATTTTGGCGATACGGTCACGCGGAAGCTCAATCGACTTGGACCGCACTTCGGCGACCAACACTTCGGACTTTAGTTCCAAGACATTACACCGCAGCAAATCCCCCGTTACCGAGACAACCAAATGCGACGACGGCGCATCTTGCTGAGCTCGCGGCACGACAAGCATTCGCTGCAGATCTCGCGGGTCAACGTCAAGCGGCTTGGTGACTTTGGTCAGCGTCACCGATTGGAGTTCCGTTCCCTTGACCAACACTTTGCCTTGACCAGTCCATCTCGCCGTAACGCCTCCCGAATCAATGCTCTCGATATTTGCATTGACAGCATCACCACTACGGAAAACGATCGGCAGCGCTCCATCGGATTCCTCGGACACTTCCTCTCGACGAGGCGAACCGATCGTGATTTTCCCTTGCGAATGTTCGGCGATCGCCGACGCATTTCGAGACAATGCGGTCTGCCACACCAATCGACCGTTCTGCTTTGACGGACGATCGACAAGCCATCCTGCTAGATGGACACCTTCGCAGTCGAGTTGCATCTCGAGCGAGTGAGATACGAGAGATCGATGCCAATCGGGCACGAATGATCGCGGAAATAAGGCACGCGACGGACTTCCGAATTCATATTGCTTGGATTCCGCAAGACGCAGTTTGTAACGTCGACCAAAGATCGTGTTCTTTTTGGTGATGCTCTGCACCACGCCGGCATCAAACTGTAGCGGCGCCGCAAACATTGGGCTGTCGCAGATGATGTGCCCCGTGGTTGCATCGCAACGGAGATTCCCGTCGACGTAGCCTCCATCGACAAGCCAGACTCGCATCCGAGGCCCTGAGGCAAACAGCGATTGCGCCGCAATGAACGTTCCTAATAAAACAGCAAAGCCAATTCGCATCGTATTCATCGCTCGTAAATTGGCAGGAATCGAAAGTTCAAGGCCAAAGCCAACAGAGACATCGAGGTCGAATTCGCGGCCCCTAAGTCACCCGAAAAGCTACCATCGGGACTCTGACGCGATTTCAATTTTCGTACCAGCGATTCATTCCATTTTCTCCACAGTTCGACATCCGCTTGGAACAGAGCTTGTGATTGGTAGTACCACGCATACTCGATCCATCCGGTTCGTTCGTTCAGATTCTTTCGCAAGTAGCTTTCCGTCGCCGCGTACTGAGGCAGATCTTTTCGCCGCGCGATGGCATAGACCAAACACACGATCGACGAACGGGCAATCGATTCTCCGAATCCGCTCAGACCTCCCGCGTAGCCCACCGCGCCGGTCTCGGATGTCATGCTTGAAAAATAGTCGAGGGCCCGATCGATCGATTCATCGGAAACTTCAATCCCGGCATTGCGAGCGGCCAATAGGCCCATCATTACCGCGCCGCTAACCGACGTATCGGCGTCTTTTGCGCCGGGTGAATACCGCCATGCTCCGAGCGGATTGTTCTTTTGAGACGTCAATGCCGACCGCACCGCCAACTCCAACGCTTGTCCGATGCTGCGTTGATTCTCACTATCCGCAACATAAATCGAATCGCTTTTCCATAAATCCGTTTCATCCACGGCACCATACGCCTCGGCCAGCGCCAGCATCGCAAACCCATGGTGATACATACTTGGCCCCATGTATCCGGTATCGCTCGATTGGTTGCGAATGATGTTGCGAAGTGATTTGCGAATGGCGCTGCGGTAGAGACCAAAGTTGGGATCGTCTCCTGACGCTAAAAAAGCTAACAACCCTAGCGCCGTGGTCCCGGCGCCCGCTTCGCCGCCGGTGGCCCAAGTTCCATTTTCAGTCTGGGTCTGCAGCAAATAGGCCAACCCGGCATCGTACATTTCGCGAACCTCACGCGAAACGGGATCGTTGTCGTCGCCTGTGGCTGCGGGTGCCAGTGTGGGTTGACGAGTCTGAGCATTCGCGTTCGACGAAAACAGTGCACCGACAAGCAGCAGGATCACAGTGACTTGGCAAATTAGCTTGCTCATCGACTCTCCTCCAATCGCCGGAAATATTCTCCGAGTCCGCTGCGAAATTCTTCGGGCAGAGAGCGGCCTGATTCGCCCGTCATTTGACGAACCTCGCTTTCACGCAGCTTTTCTTTCGCATTCAGCCCCGCACCTAGCAGCGCCAACGCATCCTGATCGGTTTCGCCCTGCCCTCCCCCTTCGGGACTCGCACCGCCGTCGCCGCCTCCTTGCGGATTGATCCGCTTGGACCGCAGCAACATCTCAATCACTTCGGTTTGTGCCGCGATCGTTTCGGTACCCGTGCTCAGCGAACGCAACAAGCTGGCTGCTTCGTTCATCGTTTGGCTGGCCATCAATAACAAATTGATATCGCTTTCGAAATGCACCAAGCCGTCGGGTAGCGATTCCAATTCACCTGCCAACCGTTCGCTTCGCTGGCGAAGCTTCGGCT